>JAUHWK010000227.1 GCA_030424555.1 bacterium
CGCGAAACGCCCGGGTGAACGCGGCCTGGCTTCCGTACCCTGCCCGCAACCCGATCTCTCCCGCCTCCCAGTCGGGGTGCGTCACCAGCATGCGCGCGGCCTCCGTGAGCCGCCGCGCCCGCACGTAGGCCATCAGCGGCGTGCCGTAGACGTCGCGGAACACCCGGTGCAGCTCGGAGACCGACCCACCTGCCGCCTTCGCGATGTCCGGGGCCGTGAGGGGCTCGAACAGCCGCCCCTCCACGAACAGCACCGCCCGCTCTACCCGTCGGATGCGTGCGTCGAGGGTCATGTGGACAGCGCTCGGTGCAGCTCGAAGTACAACCGCACCCCCTCGTCGGCCGGCAGCAGTGTGTAGCGACCGATGTCCGCCGGGTCCGACAGGCGCTGCGAGCGCCAGACCGGCGCGTCCTGCCATCGCTGGAGCAGCTTGTAGTCGAACATGCCCAGCAACCACGTGGCGAGGCGCGTCAATCCCGGGATGCGCACCGCATGCTGCCCGTACCGTGCGAACAGCCAGCAGTGATCCTCGTCGATCGGACACACCACCACCGCAAAGGTCGCGATCCCCGCGAACGACAACACCCCGAAGCAGGGCCCCACGATGTCGGTCGAGGCGGTGAACCCGTCCCCCAGCACGCCGTCGACCCGGATGTGATCGCCGTCACGCGTCGCGGACAGCGAGGTCACCTCCGCCGGGGCGGGGACGGTGTTGCGATGGACGAACGGCACGTGGTGGTAGTCGGTGAGGTTCTCCATGACGCGCAGGTAGCTGACGTCGAAGGTGTCGGTGAGATCGAGCGTGGGCGCGGCCGCCTGAAGTCGGGCGTCCATCGCGTCCGACCACGGGATCGGCGCACTGACCGCGTCGGGACCGCTCCACACCCACACGAGGCCCCGCGCCTCCTGCACGGGGAGCATCGCCAGGTGAAACGCCGTCTCCAAGTCCGCCCCTGGGTGGCATGGGACCTGGACGCATGCGCCGTCCGGGCCAAACCGGAGCCCATGGTACGGACAGGCCAGATCCCCCGCCTCCAGCCGACCTCGACTCAGCGCGGCCCCACGGTGCGGGCACGCGTCCACCGCGCACCGTACGACCCCTTCCCCATCCCGCCACAGCACGAGCGGGCGACCAAACCGGGTGATGCCCACCGGCCGCCGTCGCACCTTGTGGGCCTGCAGCACCCCAAACCACTGATTCCTGAGCATGTCCGCCTCCTGGGACATGCCGTACGCCCACCGCCCGTGGGCCGGTTGACCGATCCTGCGCCAACTCCGGAGAGCGCGCGGACGGCTCAGACCGCCAGCGCGTCCAGCGCCCGGGTGAGCCGTGCCTTCACCTCGAACGACAGCCCCACCAGGGCGTCCAGGTGGGCGGTCTCGAACACCACCTCTGGATCCGCGACCGACACCACCGTCCCGCGCTCGTCCTCGGTCACGACCACGTTGCACGGCAGGAGCAGCCCGATGCCCGGGTCCTGGAGGTAGGCGCGGTACGCGAGGTCCGGATTGCACGCACCCAGGATCGTGTAGGGGCGGCCCAGCTCGACGTCCCGCTTGGCCCGAAGGGTCGCGGTCATGTCGATGGTCGTGAGGATCCCGAATCCCTGGGACGCGAGGGCATCCGTGGTCTTCTCGACGGCCTCGGAATGACTCACCTTCCCGAGGACATGGGTCATACCGTACGGGGGCGCTCCGAAGGGGGTCATCGCGTCTCCAACCATGCGTTCAGCCGCATGTAGGTAGATGGTACGTCGCCCCCGCGCCAAATCGAACAGTCTACGTCTACGATCCCTTCCCTAGGCGCATCGTGGCGACGCACGACCCCATCGCCACGTTGGTGCGCGGGGTTCCCTGAGACCACTGACAGCTGTCAGCAAACCCTCAACGCTCCAACGCGCGGAACCTCGGTACCCGCCGTTGCGGGCTCGTCCGCCTCGCTCGCCGAGGGCGCCTGGCCTCGACCTACGCCGCCACCGGCGTGGCCACGGCCTGACCCCGATCACGGGACGCCGACGCCGTGCGGCTCGGCCACGCGTGGCGCCAGATCTTGCCCGCGACGCTGCGCAGCTTGGAGGACAGGGATCCGGTCAGGTAGGTCTGGCCGTACTGTGCGCACAGCGCCTGGACCTTCGGGGCCAGCTCCGGGTAGCGGTGGGCGGGGAGATCGGGGAACAGGTGGTGCTCGATCTGGTGGCTGAGGTGGCCGCTCAGCACATGGACCCAGCGAGGACCGTCGAAGTTCACCGAGCCGTTGAGCTGCCGGACGTACCAGCCTCCGCGGGTCTCGCCCTCGACCTCCTCCTCCGTGAAGTACGACACCCCCTCCGGGAAGTGCCCCACGAAGATCACGCTGAACGCCCACACGTTGCGGGTGGTGTTCGCGATCAGGTTGCCGAGGAGCACCCGCGGTGCGTTCGCCAGCGCCAACGCCGGGAACAGCACGTAGTCCTTGCCCAGCTGCCAGCCGGCCTTGCGGAGGAACGGGCCGACCTCCTCATGGAACGTCTCCCGATCCGGGCGCGGCTCGTGCAGACGAAGGTCGTGGACCCCCACCCCCCACTGAAACAACAACGCCAGGGCGAGGGCGCCCACCGGCTGCGTGAGGTGTCCGGGACGCCAGGGCTGCGCGTCCGTGACCCGCAGGACGTCGTAGCCGATGTCCCGGTCCTTCCCGAGGATGTTGGTGTACGTGTGGTGTTCGTGGTTGTGGTAGTGCCGCCAGTTGTCCCCGGTACACACGTTGTCCCACTCGTAGGTGTTGCCATCGAGCGAGGGATCACCTGTCCAGTCGTACTGACCGTGCATCACGTTGTGCCCGATCTCCATGTTCTCGAGGATCTTCGCGAGCGACAGCGCCACGGTGCCCGCGGTGAAGGTCAGGGGGTCGATCCCAAGGTGTAGCAGGCCGCGTCCTGCGAGCTCGGCCGTGCGCTGCACCGCGATCACGCGCCGGATGTGGGACAGATCGCGCGCACCGAGGTCTTCGAGGACCTCCTGGCGCAGGGCGTCCAGCGCGGCCCCAAACGCCTCGGTCTCTTCCACAGACAAGGGACGGGATGAACTCACGGGCATGCGGCCTCCTGGGGCTCAGGCGCGGTCGAGGACCAGGTCGGTCCGGGGGACGGTCACACACAGGGCGATGTCTTCGTCGGGGGCGGACGAGATCCGGCCATCGCGGCGATCCTCCACGGTCCCCGACAGCTTGCGGCACCGGCACGCGCGGCAGATCCCCATCCGGCAGCCGTGCGCGGGCCGGTCCCCCGCCGCCTCCAGCTGCTCCAGCAAGCTCCCCTCCCCCCCAAGCCGCACCACTCGGCCGCCTTGGGCCATCGTCACAGAGACGGCCGCCGACCCGGACGCTGGGCGGCGCGTCGGCACCCCGAAGCGCTCCTCGCGAAACGCCCCCCTCAGGCCGTGCTCGGTCCATCCCTCGCGGTACGCGGTGCGCAGGCCTTCTGGACCACACACCCACACGTCGCGCTCCGCCAGGTCTTCCACCAAGGCGCGGACCGCGTCGACCCCACGGGCGCGGGGCCGGTTGGGATCGTCATGCCGCACCGTGTGCAGGGTGAGGCCCTCGGCGACCCACGAGGCCAGGCGGTCGGCGCCGATCACGTCGCGGGCGCTGCGGGCGTGGTTCACCAACACCGTGCCTCGAAGGCTCCCCCGGGCATGGAGAGACCCGAGCATCGACAGGAATGGGGTGATGCCGCTGCCACCGGCCACGAACAAGCGGGGCCGGTCGTGCCCATCGGGCACCACGAAGTCGCCTGCGACCCCTTCCAGCGTGAGCACGTCGCCCAACCGGGCCTGGGTGTGCAGCCAGGTCGACATGCGCCCGCCAGGCACCCGCTTGACCGTGATCGTGGGATGCCGCGCGCCCGGCACCGACGACAGGGAGTAGGCACGCCGGGTGCGCGCCCCGTCGATCTCGGCCCCCACCAGGACGTACTGCCCCGCGCGGTGGCCGGTCCAGTGGCGGTTGGGTGCGAGGGTGAAGGTCTTGGTGTCGTGCGTCTCCGAATGAATCGCGACGATCCGGGCGCGGACCTCGTCCCACGCCCAGGTGGGATCGAGCCGCTGCATCCAGAAGGTGGCGTGGCGATCCACGAACCACCGACGGGCCGCCTCGCCTGCCCATGCCCGCACCGGCGCCCAGGTCCCGCCGGGGGCCACCGCGTCGTCGCCACGCGCCATGCATCCTCCACCCCGCGGACCGGGCCGCGGTGCGATACGATGACCTACGAGACCGTAGGTTACGTGTCCGTAGGTTACTCCACCGTAGGGAGCGCGTCCACCATGACTTCTCGCCGCCGTCGCATGAGCGCATCCGAGCGCCGCGCCCAGTTGATCGAGGTCGGACGGACCGTGTTCGCCGACAAGGGCTTCGAGGCCGCCTCCGTCGAGGAGATCGCCGCCGCTGCCAAGGTGTCCAAGCCCGTCGTCTACGAGCACTTCGGGGGCAAGGAGGGCCTATACGCCGTCATCATCGACCGGGAGATGGAGCGCGTGATCCGCGTGATCACCACCGCGATCTCCCAGGGCAGCCCCCGAGAGCGCTCCGAGCAGGCCGTCGTCGCCATGCTCTCCTACATCCGCGACGAGCCCTCCGGGTTCGCCGTGCTGTGCCACGACGCGCCCTCCAGCGTGTCCGGCGGCCAGATGTCGAACCTGCTGGCGATCGTCGCCGAGCGCGTCGGGGACGTGTTCGAGGCCGCGTTCAAGGAGGCTGGGTACGACGTGAAGTACGCGCCCGTCTACGCCCAGGCGCTGATCGGGATGGTCACGTTCGTCGGGGCATGGTGGACCGACAACCGCCACCTGCGGGTGGACCGGGTGGCCAGCCACCTGCACGCCCTGGCCTGGATGGGGCTCCGGAACCTGCCCGCCCGTCCCGCCAAGCTCCCAGTCCCCAAGGCCGGTCGCTAGAGCAACGGATCGATCCGAGCTATCGACGCCGCGCACCCGTCGACTCGTGGGAGTTCGATCATGTTCGCGCGCACCGTCTGCCTCGCCTCCGCCCTCTGCCTGTCCTCCACCGCCCTGGCCCAGGACGTCCTCGAGGACGACACCTGCCCCGCCGGCGGCGGCCTCGTCCTCGATGCCCCCAGCCTCGGCGCCAAGGCGATCGAGGTCGGGTTCAAGGGCGACGCCTACGTCTCCGTGCTCGACGACGGGCTCGCGGTGACCGGCGGCCGCACGGTCCTCACCGGGTTCCGCGGCGCGTCCATCCAGGGCACGCTGGAGCTCGCCGACAGCCGCGTCGTCGGGGGAGACGCCTTCTCAGGGGTGGTGTTCGGCGGCAAGGGTGCGTTCGTCGCCGATGCCGGGAGCCGCTTCGTCGTCGAGGGCGGCAACATCGAGTACCACGACAACCGCATCGTGAGCTTCTCCGACGACTCCTCGCTCCGCATCGACGGCGGCGATGTGGTGTTCACGGGCTCCTCCACCTCCACCCTGAGCGACTCGACGTTCCGGATCGGGGGGGGCAACTGGACGTTCGACGACCACGCCACCATCGACAGCTCCAACTCCCGGATCCGCGTGGAGGGGGGCAACTTCACGGCGTCGGACAACGCCTCGTTCAAGACGGGCGGCGGCATCATCCGGGTGACGAGCGGTGACCTCCTGATCAGCGACTATGCGCAGTTCTCGGCCACGGGCGGCTCCACCCTCAACATCTCCGGCGGCGGCAACCTGGAGCTGTCGCGCTCCGCCAGCGTGCAGGCCGACGACACGACCCCCGGCGGAAGCCTCCTCCTGTTGGACAACGCCCGCGTGGTCGTGAGCGGCGGCAGCATCCTCGGGTACGACCACAGCAGCATCCTCGCGCACGGGGGCAGCACGATCTCGGTGTCGGGCGGCAGCGTCCTGTTCGCGGACTCGGCCCGCGTGTCCCTGTCGGGAGAGAGCCGGCTCGTCCCCTCCGAGGGCTCGGTCCTCACCCTCAAGCCGGGAAGCGGCCTCGAGCTCGACCGCAGCAGCCGGCTGGCGGCACGCGGCGGCCTGGAGACCCCCGACCCCACCTTCACCGCCGACGATGTCCGCCTCTTGCAGCGCGCCTGCGAGACCAGCGTCCGGCTGTACGCCACCGAGAAGGGCCTCACCGCGACCTGCACCAAGGCCAAGCCGGCCAGCACCTGCTCCGGGTTCCTCGAGGCCAAGCGTGGCGAGCCCCAGTGGGAGTGTGAGGACACCTGCCTCAAGGACAAGGCGGGTGATTACGTCTGCGGGGACACCGACCACTTCTGATCCGCGGCGGATCGGTCGGGTGCCCCCCACGGCACCCCTTGGGCCGAGCGGAGGGTTCGGTCCACACCCGGGTCGGCGGCAGGCGTCGCGGCCGACCCACCAGGGCAGCCTGTCGTAGACTGCGCCCTGGAGACCGCATGCCCCCCCTCGCTCCGAGACGACCCCAGTCCCTGCCGACCCCAGGCAAGACCTGCCGACCCGTGGGGT
>JAUHWK010000228.1 GCA_030424555.1 bacterium
GACCAGCTCGGCCTCGTCGCGTCGCGCGGGCACGTCCAATGGCATCCCCGACCACACGATCGGGGAGTTCCCCAACGCCAACAACCCCAACACGATGACCGTGCAGACCCACCAGTGGAGCCTGCCATACGACCCCGCGCCAAACCCGACCCCCACGCCCCTGGGCTCCGACTTCGGGTACGCCGACAACGGCATCCCGTTCCGGCCGTACTCCCACGAGTATTGGAACGACGATGAGACCAGCGGCTGGTTGTACGAGCCCATCGCAGGGGGCGTCCTGCTCGGTGTGGACTGCAACTTCGGCCACGTCCAGCCCGACGGCGCCTACCACTACCATGGGCTGCCCGAGGTCTTCGTCGAGCGCGACACCAGCGACGACATGGTGTTCGTCGGGTACGCCGCGGACGGGTTCCCCATCTACGCCCGGTGGGGCTACGCGATCGCCGACGACGACACGTCCGGCCTCGCGGAGATGGCGTCCAGCTGGCAGCTCCGGGCTGGAGAGCGGCCCGACGGCCCCGGCGGCACGTACGATGGAACGTTCGACGAGGACTACGAGTACGTCGGCGGCAGCGGCGACCTCGACGAGTGCAACGGCCGGGTGGGTGAGACCCCGCTGCACGGCCTGTCCTACACCTACTTCCTGACCGACACCTACCCCTACGTCCCGCGCTGCTTCCGTGGCACGCCGACGATCTCCCAGGGCCCGGGCGACTCGGGGGACACGGGCGGGGGGGACTCCGGGGACACCGGGGGCGGCGGGGGCACCACCTGTTCGTCGGTCGGTGACACGGCCGAGTGCGCGGATGCGTGCCACCCCGACGCGATCGGATGCGTGTGCGCCAACACCCCCAGCGGCGGCACCTGTGCGCCCACCTGCGCCATCGACGACGACTGCCCGCCCGGCCCCAACAACACCACGATGACCTGCGTCAACGACGTGTGCCGTCCCGAGGGCGGACCGGGCGGCATGTGATCGCTGTCCTGCCTCAGCCCATCGCCCCCCGGAGCCCCTGGGCGGTGATCCTTCAGGCGCGCCCTCCCGCCTTCCCGGCTACAGTCCGGGTCGGAAGCGGAGGGTTCCCGGTGCAGACGGTCGACGATCAGGTCTACGCCCACCTGCGCGCGCTCGCGGGCCGGATCCACCGCAGCCGGGCGCGTTCCCAGGACACGCTCCAGCCCACGGCCTTGGTCCACGAGGCGTGGATGAAGATCAGCACGTCGTCGACCGACATCGTGGATCGCGGCCACTTCCTCGCCGTGGCTGCGCGCGCCATGCGCCAGATCCTGCTCGACCGGGCCAAGGGGCGGGCGCGCCTCAAGCGGGGCCAGAACCCGATCCAGACCACGATCTCCGGCCTGTCCACCGCCCCCTTCGACGCCGAGGGCTACCTCGCGTTCGATGCCGTCCTCGATGCGCTCCGCGCCGTCGACGGGACCGCGGCCGACGTCGTGATGCTGCGGGCCTTTGCCGGGGCAACGGTGCCCGAGACGGCAGAGAGCCTGGGGATCTCGGGGAGCTCCGTGGACCGTGCCTGGCGGTTCGCCCGGGCGTTCATCGGCGAGCAGCTCGCGTGAGCCCCGAAGCCCCGCCACCGGTCAATCCCGCCCGGTACCGGCGGGCGCGCGAAGTGTTCGACGCGGTGGTCGAGCTCGCCCCCGATGCCCGCAGTCAGGCGGTGCTCGACGCGTGCGGCGACGATCGGGACCTCCAGACCACCGTCCTGCGGTTGCTGTCCCACGACAGCAAAGAGAGCCCGCTCGACGAGGTCAGCGTGCTCGGCGTGGCCCGCATGGTGGCCCAGGCCGCCGAGGCCGGAGAGGCACCGCCCGACACGATCGGACCCTACGCGATCACCGCAGAGGTGTTTCGGGGCGAGCACGGCTCCGTGTACCGCGGACAGGACCGCCAGCAGACTGAGCGGCTCCTGCACCGCTGCGCCGCGCCCGTGGGGTCGATCGAGGCGGTGGCCGCGTTCGTCGCAGCGTTCGAGGCCGCCGGCCGGGTTGCAGACCCAGTCCTCCCACGCGCCATCGACCGCACCCATCACGAGGGCGCGCCCGTGGTCATCACCGAGGACGCACGGGGCATGGGCCTACTGCAGGTGGTGTTCTTGCTCGACCTGCCGGCGCGCGTCGCCCTGGTCGCGCGCGTGGCCCGCGCCGTCGACGCCCTGCACGCCCAAGGAGCCTGCGTAGGCGGCCTGTCGACCGAGACGGTCCGCGTCGGGCCCTCCGGCGATCCCCGCCTGTGGACGGTGGGCTGCGGACGGACGGTCGCCGCGCAGCCCGCAGCCGCGATCCACCTGTCCCCCGAGGAGCGCGACGGCGAGGCCCCCTCCCCGGCCACCGACCGCTACCGGCTGGGCGTGATCGCCTGGTGCGCCCTGGCCGGGCGCTTGCCCGACCGCACCCCGCCCGGTCCCTTGCCCGACCACGTCCCCGCCCCCTACCGGGCGGTCGTCTCCGCGATGCTCGACCCCGATCCCGCCGTCCGCACCGCGCACGCCCGCGACTTCGCCCGCGACTTGGAGCAGGCCTCCGCCCAGGCCGACGCCGACACCCAGGGCCTCCCTGGGTGGTGGTCCACGGCCGCGATCGGTGTGTTGGTGCTCCTGGCCGTGGCCGTGGCGTGGCTCACCGCCGGAGCGCTCGGCTGAGCGATCCCCGCGGGCACCGCGACGCCGGTTAGGGCCGGACGACCCGCCCCGTGCGCCCGAGGACGCGGTGTGCCCGCCTGCCAAGACGCCAACGCCATCCTCCACCTGCAGGTGGGCGCCCACCCGCTCGCCGTGCAGTTCTCAGTGCAGGACGAGGGCGGCCACCCCATCGGCGCGACCCGGGTCGACCTCCCGCCCGGGGCCTGGGGAAAGGCCCGCTACTGCCTCGATCCCGGCGCGTGCTACCGGGTGGCGGTCGAGGCGGGCGTCCAGTCGTGGCGCCTGGCCACCGCGGACGATCGCACCCTCGCCAACGAGCTCTCTCCAGACGGTCGGTTCTGTCTGCCGGACGATGCGCCGACCAGCGCGCCCTCCCCAGCGCCGTCGGCAGGGGTCTTTCTCGTGGACCCGGTGGACCCGATGGCGCTCCCGGCCTGGTCCGCGTGGCCGTGGCCCCCCGTGGCGGGGGCGTGGCTGCTGGCGGTGATCGCCTGGGCGGTCGTGCGCGGGCGGACCCGCGGGTCCTCAGACCCGGCCGCCGGCTGTGAGCGATGGCCCCCGCGGCTGTTCCTCGGCGCCGCGGTCACCGGCTGGGCCGCCGCGATCCTGTACGCCTTCCACCGGGAGGTGGGACCGCTCGTCACCCACGACGCCCATCGCGACCTCCAGTGGGCGGTCCAGATCGCACGGGGTGGGGCCGGACCGTGGAACGGGCCGCTGATCGGCGACACCGCAGGCCACCTCGGGAGCCTGTCCTACCACCTCGACGCGGTCGCGATCGCCCTGGGTGGAGCCTCGGGACTGGAGGCGTGGGCCTACGCACAGCACGCCCTGGGGATCGGGGCCGTCGCCACGCTGGCGGCCGCGTGGCTCGGGCCCCGCACCGGGGTGCTCGCCGGCGCCCTGTTCATGGTGTCCCACGCCGCCGTCGCCGATCTGTCGTGGTTCATCCACGGCAACGTGCTGTGGAGTGCGGTGCCGATTGCGCTGCTGTGCCACCGGGCCGCGACGGTCGACGGCCGCACCGGCTGGTACGCCCCGATGATGGTGGCCGTCGGGGTCGCGGTCCAGCATCACCTGATGGCCGTGGTCCTGGTCGCGTGGCTGCTGGTCGCCGCCCGCGGCTCCACGCGCGACGCCCCGTGGCGCGACGTCGCCGCAGCCGCGTTCGGCGCCCTGCTCCCGTTCACCTCCGGCGGGAGCGTCCTGGCGGTCGCCTGGGCCGAGGGCACGGTGGGGTCCCGCTTGACCGCCCTGCCGCTGGCAGCGGCGTGGGCGATCGCGGTCCTTCGGCCCAGCATGGTCCGCGGCGGATTCGGACTGCTCCTGGCCGCCGTGGCCGTCGCGACGGTCGGGGCCGGCCTCACGGGCCTGCCGCTCCGCCTGGCCGACTTCGATCTCGTCCTGGGATCCGATCCGATCGTGGGCACGCCGATGGGGTGGGGCCCAGTCTTTGTCCAACTCGGCATCGCCGACAGCAGCATGGGACCGGGGTGGCCCACCCTGTGGGCCGCGGTGGCCTTGGGGATCGGCTGGACGGCGTACACCCGGGACTGGGACCGCCTGCGCCCCGTCCTGTGGCTCGCCGCGCTGTCGCTCGGTGCGTTCGTGGGGGTAGGGTGGCTGGCGGGGCCGGAGCTCCGCTACGCCTCCCTGGCGTCGGTCCCGCTCGCGATGCTCGCCGCCGACGGCATCGTCCGAACCTGGCGCGCAGCCGAGGAGCACCCCCTTCCCCGGGCTGCGTCCCTCGCGATCGGTGGCCTGGGCGCGGCGATCGGGTGGCGCGTGCTTCCGCTGGGGTGGGTCCTGTCCGTGCCCTTCCTCGCCGCGGCGGTGCGTCCCTCCCTGCTTCGCCCCGCCTCGATGGCGCTGACGGTCGCTGCGGGCGTCGGCGCGGGGGAGCTGCGGTGGAGCCGGCCTCCATTCCCCGGTGCGCTCGTCCACGATCGGATCGAGTGGGACGGGCTGCGGGCGCTGCCGGGCATGCCGCCGTCGGGGGTGTACCCGTGCGTGTCCGGCATGCGCGACCCCTGGCTGGTGCTGTCGGACGCCGCCGCCGTCCACGCCAGCCTGGAGCCCATCGCACCCCGCGGTCCATGCGGCACGCGCTGGGTCGCGGTGCGGCGAACCTGGGGCGAAAACACGCCCGACGGGATCGACATCGGCCAGGACGACCTGCGCGCGATCCCCGACCCTGCCCGGCGCCTCCCCGGCACCCTGCGGGTGGAGACGGGCCAGATGGAGCGGGACGAGCCCCACCCGGTCGTGCTCACCACCCTCCCGTACCGCGCCCCCCTCCTCGCGATGATCCCGACCGAGGTCGGCGAGCGCATCGGCCTGTCGGACCGCACCTTGGTCCCATGGGCCGACCGCCCCACCGCGCGGGTCTCCTTCGTCCTCGACTCGACCGGACAGCCGCCCCACGGCCTCGTGATCCGCACCGTGGACTCCGAGCGCCCCCCCACCGACGCGCCCCCCTGCCAGGTCCTCGCCACCCCCCCCGCGGGCCCGCTGACCGAGCGACGCCGTCTACACGCCGAGGACCTCGACACCGTCGAGTTCGTGCTCCCGCCCGATCCCCTCGGGCTCCCCGTCACGGTCGACCTCCATGGGTGCCGACTGACCCACCTCGACGTGTTCCCGATCGCCCACATCCGCACGTCGGATCCCCACGCCCCGCCCCCGCCCGTCGGCCGGATCACGCGATGACCAACCTCGCCGGGGGACGCCCCTCCCCACGACCAGACTGGATCGCGCGCCTGCGAGGAGGCAGGATGCGAGATGTGTCCCTTCGGACGGAGGCTCGGTGGCGCCCGCACTGACCCCAGGACGGGTGATCGATCGCTACGAGCTCGAAGAGGAGCTCGGCGTGGGGTCGTTCGGCAGCGTGTGGCGGGCCCGACACACGGTCCTGCACGCCACGCACGCGGTGAAGATCCTCCACACCGACCTCGGCGACCGCCCGATCCTGCGAGACCGCTTCCTGCAGGAGGGACGGATCCAGGCCCAGCTGGTCCACCCCAACATCGTCCGCGTCACCGACGTCGTCGACGCCGACGGCTTCGCCATGCTCGTGATGGACCACGTCGCCGGCCCCTCGCTCGAAGACCACCTCCGCGCCCGCAAGCACCCGCTGACCCTCGACGAGGCGATCCGTCTGCTCCGTCCCGTCCTCGACGCCCTGCAGCTCGCCCACGAGCGCGGGGTCGTGCACCGCGACATGAAGCCCGCCAACATCCTCCTCGCCGGCGGCACGCTGTCCCACCCCCGCGTGGTCGACTTCGGCATCGCCAAGGTCGCAGACCACGAGGCCGTGCGCGGGACCGGCGTCCGGGGCACGGCGATGGGCACCCAGATGGGCACCGCGTCGTACATGAGCCCCGAGCAGATCAAGGGGGCCGTGCTCGCGGACGCGCGCAGTGACGTGTTCGCCTGCGGCGCCATCCTGTACGAGCTGCTCACCCTGGATCTCGCGTTCGACGGGGGCAGCAACTACGAGGTGTGGGAGGCGATCGTCCGCGGCCCCCGCCCTTCGGTGACCGGCACGCCCGCCCTCGCCGCCCGCTTCGGGCCCGGGGCGGATGCGGTCGACGAGGTCCTCGCCAAGGCCACCGCCACCGACCCCGACACCCGCTACGCCAGCTGCGGCGCCCTGGCACTCGCCCTCGAGGCGCTCCCCCACGCCCTCGCCACCACCGTCACCACGGATCGGGGCGAGCCGTCCGAGGGTGCCAGCGAACGGGGCACGCCGTCCCCCCCGCCCTTCCGGC
>JAUHWK010000707.1 GCA_030424555.1 bacterium
CTCCTGTCCCACCCGCCCGATCGCGGCCGTCACCTGCGCAGACGGTGAGGCTGTCGTCCAGCTTGGCCCCGCCTCGGGGTGCGACGAGGAGGACGGCCCCGCCTGGATCGCCCTGCGCCACCGGCCGGGCGTCCTCCGAGGGCTGACCGTCGAGCCCCCGACCCGGGACAGCGACACCGACCGATGACGCGCGACATCCCCCACACGCTCGGTGGGAGTCGGCTGCTGGACCAGCCTGCACTGGCCGACGAGCGGGACGCCTGGAAGGCCTTCCTCGACGTGCCGGGCCCCGTCCTGCTGGAGGTGGGGTTCGACCATGGGCGACGGCTGACCGCCACCGCGCGGCACCACCCCGGCTGGCGGGTGGCGGGCCTCGAGATCCGGCGGCGTCGGGTCGATGCGGTGCGTGCCCGGGCGGCGCAGGACGGGCTCGACAACCTGTTCGCGTGGCGGGTGGACGCCCGGACCGTGCTCTCCGGACACGTCCCCCCGGGCCGGATCGATCTGGTCGAGGTGCTGTTTCCCGACCCGTGGTGGAAGCCCAAGCACCGCGCGCGCCGCCTGGTGGACCCGCCCTTCCTCCAGGACGCCGCGAACGCGGTGCGGGTGGGCGGCGTGCTGCACCTCGCGACCGACGTCGACCACGTCGCGGCCTGGTTCGACGAGGCGCTGGCCGCCGTTCCGATGTGGCGTCCCGACCCCACGGCCGCGTCCGAGCGCCCCCCCATTGCCCAGCAGTCCCGGCGCGAGTGGCGCTGCGACCAGGACGCGCTGCCGGTGTACCGACGATGGGCCCGCCGCGTGGCTTGAGCGCTCGCGTTTAGCCGACGGGGGTCAGGAACGGGGGCAGCCCGTGGCCCACGAAGGCCACCCCGGGCAGCGCGTCGTCGATCTCGTCGACCGCACGCCCTCCGATCACGAGGCGCACGTCCCGAGGGATGCGCTGCCGCAGCATGGTCGCGTAGTCGATGATCTCGGCATGGGGCCGGGAGTGGATCATCGACAGGCACAGGGCCACTGGGCGGCGGGCCGTCACGTGCCGGACCAGGTCGTCCGTCGGCACGTTGGTCCCCAGGTACACCACCCGGTACTGCCGGAGGGCGAGGCGCACCGCCAGTGCCAGCAGGCCGAGCTCATGGTGCTCCCCGGGCGGCGTGGCACACGTGACCTCGGACGCGGTGTGGCCATTGGCCAGGATCGCGTTGAGCATCACCAACAGCCGCTCGCGCGCGTAGG
>JAUHWK010000229.1 GCA_030424555.1 bacterium
TGAATTGGCAACCTGGATGTTCTACTTCGGCGGCCTGCTCCTGATCAGTGCTTTGTTCGTATTCCGGATAAAGCACCGCATCTGTTTGGGGATTGTGAAGCAGACTCAGGAACCAAAGAGGCACTGACGCATGAGGACTGTTCTGGAACTATTTGCAGTCCCAAAAGCGAAGCAAACTCCGAGCACTGGCATCGCGTCAATCAGATCCTGCTTTGCAAGCTGATGCTCAAAGAGTGCTGCAGTTGGAAGTGATCTACTACGCCTTACTGGGTGCGGGCATGCTGTTGTTGGCGCTGGGGGCTGCTTCGATGAGTGCTACGTGAAGTTTGAGGCAAAACTTTCTCCCACACCGTTGTCCGCAAGCCCCATCAATTCTCGCCATCTCGCTTCAATCATGGCAGTGTACTGGAAACGCCTCACACCGTAATTTCCAAGGGCGAATCCATCGTTGACTTCGACCAGCAGCGTGTCGCCCTGTTCTGTGACACCCCAATCCATGCCGAATGCGATGGGACATTCATAGAACGCGTCGAGCGCAGCTCTCATCACGTTGGGATTGGGAAACCAAACAGGTTCACCCAAATAGTGCGCGACGTTCACAATCCGTCCTCGAAGTATGGATGCCCGCCACTCAGAAACGAAGGGCACAAACTCTTGAACGAGAACAGGCAGGTCAGCAGGTACAGCGGCACCGCGAGGAGCACGTGGGTGGGGACGAACCACCACTGCACCGCAACCAGACCGAACCAGGTCGCCATGAACCCCAGGGAGCGCCAGTCCTCGCGGTACCGGAGCAGGCCCTTGGAGGCCTTGCGTGCCGTGGACGCCTTGGACGCGGCCTTCGGAGCGGGACGGGCCGATGCGCCGCCCGGTGAGCGGTGCGTGGCCACGGACTCGGCGGCGGGCCGATCGGCCGGGATTGCCGCCGGTCGGTCCATGGTGCGATCGATCGAGACGTCCGACACCGGCGTGCACTCCCCCGTGAGACCGCCCCAGCCCAAGGAGGCGGCTCGGAGACATACCATGACCACCCCTCGGTGGTCGAGGTTGGCTGACGAACGTCAGTCACGCACGGGCGCGCCGGTCGTCCCCCCCCGGATCTGGACCCCGACGAACAACCAGGGTGCAACCCGAAAGTCGGGGTTGGCCAGCGGCACGGTGAACTCGTTCGTCCAGCCGAGCTCCGCGTAGGCTCCGACCGGGCCCTGCACAGGCACGGCCAGGCTCGCCGCGTGCAGCTCCCACACGTCGAACGCCACCGACGTCCCGGTCTCCCCGGCCACATCCACCCCGCCTCGGAACCGGTAGCGCAGCCCGATCCGCACCGGCCCGACGGGCCAGTCGAGGTCGTTGCCGATCACGAGGCCGACGTCCGTCCAGCTCCCGGACACCGGATCCAGCCAGGGCACGCCCCCGACCGGCCCGGTCCCACCGGGCTCCGCCCCCACCCACTCGACCGACGGCCCGGCCCACAGCCGCATGTCTCCCCAGGCCGCCTCCGTGTGCCACCCGACCCCAACGGTCGCCGCGGTTCTCCAGGCGGCTCCGGTCTCCTGGACCGTGTCCCGCGCAAACCAGGACCGCCGCACCCCCGTGAGGTCCCAGGCCACCAGGACACCCCGCGCCAGCCGATGGTCGCCGTGGACTCGGGTGGTCACCACCGCCTTGCACGGATCGAGCGCCGCTGCGCCTTGCAGGCAGGCCGGAAGCGCCCCTGCCCCCAGCTCCACCGTGTGGGCGTCCCGTGGGGGCACCTCCCCAGGGGCGCCCCATGCCACCGTGACCCACACCGCGAGCACGAGCATCGGGAGCACCTCCTGCCTTCGGTACGCGCTACCCCATCCCGCCGATCACGCGCCGTTCAGCCGCCGTCGTCGCAGGCGACCCCGTACCGGTCGATGTAGCCCTGGAACCGGCCACGGATCGCCGCCGCGTCGAGGCCATAGCGGTCCCCGTCGTACCGGTGGCGTCCGCGCTTGTCCTGACGGTCCCCGCCCAGCCAGGACGCGACCGCGCGCTCCGCCTCACCGTCCGCACCGAACGTCCACGGCAGGTCGAAGTGCTCGCAGATCGCCCGGGCCACCGCGCCGGGATCCTCCACGGTGTCCTCGAAGCGGGCGTCGAAGAACCGATCGTCGCCGACACGGTCTCGCACCGCCATCGCCCGCTCCACGCCTGTGGCAAACCGATCGGTGACGTACGCACCGAGCGCGTGGCGATCGAGGCGCCCGTAGTAGGTGCGCTGCGCCAGGCTGATCAGCGAGCAGTACGACGCCACGGTCGGGTACGGGTCCCGGTGGGTCCACACGATGCACGCGTCGGGGAACACCTCGAGCAGGGCGTCCAGGAACCACAGGTGTTCGGGGCACTTGGTCACGACCTGATCCGCGGGGTGCTCATGCAGCAGCATCTGCAGGATCGTGCGGAACTCCCGGTAGGCCCAGGCCATGTCCGACGCCATCAGGTGGTCGCCGTAGGGCCGCAGGCTCGCCTGGAAGTCGTAGTTGAGCACCGCGAAGGTGTGGGCCATCAGGCTCCAGTCCTCTTCGGGTGTCGTCGCGCGGATCTCGTGGATGTCGGACTGTTCCGGCGCGAACCGATGGGCGAACCACAGGATGCGCTCGGCCTTGGCCACCCGGATCCGGCGGTCCTCGTCGGGGTCGTCCGAGGCCGGGACCGGATCCTGCATCTCCCAGAACGCCAACGGACGCCGAGACGGGTGCAGCGACAGCATGTTCTGCGTGACGGTGGTGCCGGTACGCGGAAAGCCGACGATGAACACGGGCCGCTCGATGCGGGTGTCCTTCACCGCGGGGTGGGCGGCGACCCACTGCCGGATGCGGACCCGGTTCACCACGGCCTTGCGGCAGATCGCCCGGATCGCAAGCCGCGCCAGGTTCGTGATCGGACGGCCCCGGAGTTCGGCTTCGAGCACACGCCAGGTCTCGATGAACCGGTCGTCGCCCCAGTCGTCTCCATGCGACGCGCGGACGCTGTCGAGGATGTCGTCCACCCCGATGCGCGTGGCCCGAAAATCGGCGGACACGGCCAAGCCCGCCACGGCGTCGAGGATCCGCTCCGGGAGCCCGTACTGGTCCTCGCGGACGGTCACGTCAGCCATACGACCTCCGGCCTTGCGACCTCCGGTGGGGGCTGCGGCTATTGCGATGCCCTGGGATCCGCACCCGCCGCCCCCGGGACCTCGTCCCTCCTTGACGCTGTCGCGACGAATCCCGCTCGTGGTACGCCATCGACGACGAGGAGCCGCCCATGCGCTACCGCGGAACCGAGGTGCAGGGCGCGTCCGGGGCGTACCGGATCGACGGCTTGCTCGGGTCTGGCGCGGTGGCCACGGTGTACGCCGCCCGCGCGGTGGTTCCAGAGGGCGTCGGGCCCTGGGTGGCGATCAAGGTCCTGCACAGCGACAGCGACCGCCTGGAGCGGCGAATGCTTCGGGAGGCCCGTGCCCAGGTCCGCATCGTCGATCCCCACGTCGTCCCCGTGCTCGACGTGGTGCGGCTCGACGAACACATCGCCCTGGTGATGCCGTACGCCGGGGGCGGCTCCATCGCCGATCTGCTCGACCGCGCCCCACGAGGCCTGCCGGTCGATCCGTGGCTTGAGATCGCCGACGGTGTGCTGCACGGGGTGGCCGCCGCCCACGCAGCCCACGTCGTCCACCGGGACCTCAAGCCCGACAACCTGCTGCTGGCCCACTTCGGCGGGCGCTGGCAGGTCCAGGTCACCGACTTCGGCCTGGCCAAGCTGTTGGCGGACGAGGGCATCGAGGACGTCGACACGACCCACGGGGGCGAGGTGATGGGCACGCCGCCGTTCATGGCGCCGGAGCAGACCGTGGACGCGAGCCAGGTCACCCCCGCCAGCGACGTGTTCTCCCTCGCCACCACCCTGTACGCCGTCGCGATCGGACGCTCGCCCTTCCTCCGGGACGACACGGACGCGACGATGGCCCGTATCCGAGGGCACGCCCCCCCGTTCCTGGGCCGACGCCGCCCGCACATCCCCGATGCGCTCGCCGACATCGTCCACGTCGGGCTGGCCAAGGATCCCGCCCTGAGGTGGCCCGATGCGGGCGCGATGCGGGCTGCCTGGCGCGATGCCCTCACCCCCGAGCAGGCCGCCGTCGCCGGTCACCTCCAGCCACCAGGCCACGTCGGCCAGGACGAACCCGGCACGGCCGCGTCCTGACGTGGCACCCAGGGTCGCGAGCCCTTGTCGGCCACGCTAGAACGCAGGGCCCGCCGAGCCCGAGGCCCCCATGTCCGCACCCGATCCATCGCTGAGGTTGGCCCTGCCCAAGGGTCGGATGCAGAAGGGCGTGTTCGACCTGATGTCCGACGCCGGGCTGGCCGTGAAGGTCTCGTCCGCCCGCGGCTACCGTCCCTCGGTGCCCCTCGCCGAGGTGGCCTGCAAGATCCTCAAGCCGCAAGACATCGTGCTCATGCTGCACCGCGGCTCGCGCGATCTCGGGTTCGCAGGCCACGACTGGGTCGTCGAGCGGGGCGTGGGCCTGGTCGAGGTGCTCGACACGGGCATGGATCCGGTGCGGATCGTCGCCGCCACCCCCACCGTCTCCCTGGTGGGCGGCGCCATGCCCGCCCGTCCCCTGGTGGTCGCCAGCGAGTACGAGACCCTCACCCGCCGGTGGATCGAGGCCCGCGGCCACGGCGACACGTTCGTCCGCTGCCACGGCGCCACCGAGGTGTTCCCGCCCGAGGACGCCGACGTCATCGTCGACAACACCGCCACCGGGTCCACCCTGGCCGCCAACGGCCTCACCATCACCGACACCCTGCTCACCAGCTCCACGCGCCTGTACGCCAACCCGGCTGCGATGGACGATCCCGTCCGGCGCGACACGATCGAGCACATCGCTCTGCTCCTCCGCTCGGTGCTGGACGCCCGACGCCGCGTGATGGTGGAGGTCAACTGCGGTGCGGACGGCCTCGAGGCCCTGATCGCCGTGATGCCCGCGATGCGGCAGCCCACCGTCAACCGGCTGCACGGCGACGCCGGCTACGCGGTCAAGGCGGCCGTTCCGCGTCAGGATCTCCCGCGGCTGATCCCCCGGATCAAGGCGGCGGGCGGCACCGACATCGTCGTGTCCACCCTCGCCCAGATCGTGCCCTGATGGCGGCCGAGCCCTGGGGACCGACCCCCGCGATCGCCGGGCTGCGTCCCTACAAGGTCCCGCGGCACCCCGCCCCGATGGATCTGTTGCTCGACGGGATCGGCGGCCTGCCCACCGATCCGGCCCTGTTCGACGCCCTGCACCAGGTCCCCCCCTCCTCGCTCGCGCAGGCCTACCCCGACGCCTCCGGGCTCCAGGGCCTGTGGGCTCGGCGCCTGGGCGTGGCGCCCGACCAGGTGCTGATCACCGCCGGTGGGGACGACGCCCTGGATCGCTGCTGCCGCACCATGCTGGCCCCAGGGCGCTCCATGGTCCTGCCCTCCCCCACGTTCGAGATGATCGGGCGCTACGCCTCGTGGACCGGCGCCGAGATCCGCGCCATCGCGTGGGACACGCCGGACTGGCCGCTCCAAGAGGTGCTGAACGCCATCGACGAGACCACCGCGCTGATCGCGGTCGTGAGCCCCAACAACCCCACGGGTGCGGTGATCACGGCCGACCAGCTGCGCGCCGTGTCCGACGCCGCCCCCCACGCGGTCCTGCTCGTCGACCTGGCCTACGTGGAGTTCGCCGACGACGATCTCACCGCTGTGGTCGCCTCGCTGCCGCGCGCGGTCGGGTTCCGCACCCTGAGCAAGGCGTGGGGACTGGCGGGCCTGCGGGTCGGCTGCGCGTTCGGTCCGGCCGAGGTGATCGGCTGGATGCGCGCCGCGGGCAACCCCTACACGATCAGCGCCCCCAGCCTGTGCATGGCGGAGGCCTGGCTCGGGCGCGGTCAGGATCGCGTCGATGCCTACGTCGCGGAGGTGATCGCGCGGCGCGATGCCCTGGGCGACGTGCTCACCGATCTCGGCTGCACCGTCTGGCCCTCGCAGGCGAACTTCGTGTTCGCGCGGTCGCCCGACGCCGCCTGGATCCGCGACGCCCTCGCCGGACTGGGGATCGGGGTGCGCGTCTGGCCCGGTCACAACGACCTCGGCGACGCCATCCGGATCAACGTCCCCCCCGACGCCGACACGTTCGACCGGCTGGTCCACGCGCTGCGGGCCGCGCTGCGTCCCGAGGCGCTGCTGCTCGACATGGACGGGGTGATCGCCGACGTCAGCGACAGCTACCGCCGCTGCATCGTGGAGACCGTCGCGGCCTTCGGGGGATCGGCCACCGCCGAGGACGTCCGCGCCTTCAAGGCCCGTGGCGACGCCAACAACGACTGGAAGGTGAGCCACGCCCTGCTCGCCGCCGAAGGCCTCGACATCCCC
>JAUHWK010000230.1 GCA_030424555.1 bacterium
GCGAGGCCCTGGAAATCGGACTTGGCCGTGAGGGCCAGCACGGGGACGACCGCGGTCAGCTGCTTGCGGAGCAGGTCGACCACGGCCCACAGCACCGCGCTGATGAGGGCAAACCACATCGGCGGCGTCTATTCGGATCGCGGGTCCACCGGTCGGGACGGTGTGGTGCGGTTCGATTCGTGTCCGCGACCGCGTCCCAGGGCGCGGAGGGATCCCCACGGATCGCACGCCGCGCTAGCCAGGGCCGCATGGACTTCCCTTCCTTCGAGCGGCGCGTCGTGGCGGTGTGGGACGCGATCCCCGACGTCTTCAAGGAGGGGGTGACCGCGTTCGTGGTGGACCGGGACGCGTTCCAGAAGGAGGAGTTCGAGGAGGGCTGGTGCTACGGCGTGTGCGAGCCCGATCCGCTGTACGAGCTGGTGCCCGACGCGCCCGTCTGCTCTCGGATCTCGATCTTCCACGGCTCCTTCGTCGAGATCGCCCGGCTGGCGCGGGAGGACGGCGTGCCGTTCGACTGGGACGCCGAGATCGTGGAGACGGTCCGCCACGAGCTGCAGCACCACCTGGAGTGGCGGGCGGGCGAGGACGGCCTGGGCGACGACGACGACCTGCAGGACGACAACGAGCGACGGGTCACGGGCCTCCCGTTCACGCCGGGGTTTCATCGCTGGGGGACGGCGCTCGGGGACCACGCCTGGCTTGGCGACGACACCCTGTTCGTCGAGGTGCGGGTGCGTCGCAAGGACTGGCCCCGCCTGGCCGAGGGGCCCCACGAGCACGCCTGGGGCGGCTGGCGGCTGAGGACAGACGAGGCGGTCCCAGAGGCGCTGCTGTCCGATGGCTCCCCGATCTACGCGCCGGCGTGGGCGGTGGGGGTCGATCGCGACGCCCCGATGCCGTGGCGGGACGTCGTGCTGGTGCTCTGGCGCGCCCGCTGGCCGTGGTGGTGACGCGGCTCAGGGGCTGAGGAAGACCTGGAAGGACAGGCCGCCGTCCTGGCGCTCGATCACGGCGACGGACACGGGCCGGCCGTCGTTGGTGAGCGCAGGGCAGTCGTGTTCTTCGCGGGTGGGTGCCCACGCGCAGGGGACCCGGTCCAGGTCGCGGCGGATCCGGTCGCGGACGACCCCGAGGGACGGGGGCACCACCACGTCGATGCGTGTGTTGCGGTCGCCGTCGGGGGTGCGCGTCCAGTCCAAGCTGTGGTCGTCCAGGCCCGTGGTGCACTGCTGGCGGGTGCTGTCGAGGCTGGTCCAGTCGCACGCCGGCCCGAGGTCGAGGTCCCGGGCCACGCTGTCGATCGCCTGACGCGCCCAGTCCGGAGGGGGCCACACGGCATCGACGACGACGTCCGGGCCGTCCAGGTCCTGGCGCGTCACCCGTCCCCAGCCATCCTCGCAGCGCAGGCCGCCGCCTCCCTCGACGGGATCGGGCGCGCACCCGGTGAGGTCGAGGCCGTGGTCGATCACCACGCGGGCCGCCAGCGGCGCCACGGTCCATCGCCGGGCCACGACGTCGCCGAGGTCGTCCTCGAGGAGGGCGTACCGGGCCTGCATCGCGTCCTGGGACCACGAACAGCCGGTGCCGATGCCGCACGCGTCGACTTCGACCAGGGGTTGCACGACCGCGTCGGCGAAGCGGTCCAGCCCGAGCATCGGGGGGGCGCTCACCTCGCCGAGGGTGAGCCGCTGGCCTGCGTCGCCCTCGGAGGTGGCGGCGCCGAGCACGGGATCGCCGTCCCACATCGTCCACCGACCGAGGACACGCTCGCCCCGCTGGAGCCCGGCAGCCTCCAGCCGTTCGGCGACCGGTGTGCCGGCGGGGACCCCGTCGAAGACCACCCAGCGGGGCGCCTCGGGCACGGCGTCCGGATCGTGGACTTGGACCGCACCGGCCGCGGAAGTGCAGGTCAGGGAAGGGAAGGTGCCGTCGGCCTCGACGGTGAGGTCGTCGCACGCCACGCGGTCGATCTCGCCCCGCACGAACGCGATGCCATCGTCGATCCTCGCCGCGGCGGCCTGCGTCTCGGGGTCCACGTCGGACGGGCCGCCGCCTGCGCACGCACCGACGCACACCGGCATCCAGGACAGCACGGACGGTCGCATCGTCACCTCGGCGGGAGGGTAGCCGACACGGTGGCGGTCCGACCATGACACCGGCGTCGCGGTCTGGCACCGGTTCGCGGGGCGCGGCCTCCCACCAACGGGATCGCGGGGTTGGCACGGACGTGGCATGGTCGTGCAGGAGACGGTCCCGGGCCCGCGGGACGGGGAGGACGGATGCGCACGACCTGGATCACCCTCGGCCTGCTCGGGGCCTTGGGGGCGTGTGGGGAGCCCAAGGCCCTCACCTGGGACCTCGACCGCCCCGAGGATCGCCTCGACGACCTGGTGCGGGCGCTGATGGCGCTGCCGGATGGGGACGATCGTGAGGAGCTGCTGGGGCCCCATGCGCTCGGCAGCACGGTGCAGATCCGGATCCAGCCCAAGCGCCCACGCTGGGTGGACCTGGAGAACTGGACCTTCGAGGCGGTGCCCGAGGGGTCTGCGCGGGTGCGGATCTTGGGGGTGGACGACGACGCAGCCCTGCTGGCGATCGACACGCTGGAGCCCGGAGAGGTCACGATCGAGGCTCGAAACCGCCTGGGTCAGGTGCGCGATCGGGTCGGGCTGGACGTGCGGACGATCGATCGGGCGGACCTGCGCGCGTACGCGGACGTGAAGGCCCGTCAGCCCCGGGTGGTGGGGGAGGACGGCGTGGTGCGCATCGTCGAGGACGGCGAGGTCTCGCTGCTCGTGACCTGGCGCGATGCAGGCGGCGCCTTGCTGACCGGGCGGGGCCTGGCGCGGTTCGACCTCGACGTGGAGGACGACCTGCTGAGCGCCGAGCCCGAGGTCTACGAGAAGGACAACCTGGACGCCCTGACCATCACCACCGGAGACCTGAGCGGGATCCTGGGACGGTCGATGGCCGACAGCGACGACAGCGATGACTCGGACGACAGCGACGCCGGGGACACGGACGAGGCGGAGGACGTCCCCGAGGGCCCCCAGGTCCAGCCGGTGGATCGCCACCTGGTCCTGTCCGCGGGCGACCGTCCGATCGGGGCGTGGACCCTGCGGGTGGTGCCGCCGAACCACATCGCGTCGCTCGCCATGGGCGACCACATCGACGCGGAGGCGGAGGAGCGGGCTTGGGAGGCGGAAGCGGAGGAGCGCGGAACGGGTCGGCGTCGCACGATCGGGTGGCTGCGCGCCGAGGCGCTGGATGCGGACGGTCACCGGATCTTGTCGCCCGCGACCCGCTGGGCGGATGACGGCGAGGAGATCGACGGGCTGGGCAGCCTGGTCAACCTGGTGATCGGCGGGCCGAGCACGGTGGACGTGTGCGTGGTCGACACCACGGTGTGTGCGGAGGGGACGGTCGATGCCGACCTCGGGACCGCGCGCCGTGGCGTGATCGGGTGCTTTGGATGCCAAGCCTCGGGCCTCGGGACCGGGGGCGCGCTGATGGGGCTGGGGGCTGCGGTGCTCGTCGGGCTGCGTCGCCGACGCTGAGGGCGCGGGTCGGGGCCATGCCCGCGCGGGTGCGATACGCCCGGGCGGGAGGTGACCGCTGCGCATCGTCCGGCCCATCGTGCAGACCGCCGGGTTCGTGCCGAACGCGGTGCGCGACCTCCAGCGCCTGCGGGACGTCGCCCAGATCCTGATCCGCCACGGGTTCGGCTGGGTCCTGGCGGGCCTGGAGATCCCGGGGATCGGCCGTCACCGGGGAGCGCACGGCCTCCACGCCCGATCGCGTCGTCACGATGATCAAGGCGCTGGGGCCCACCTGGGTCAAGCTGGGCCAGGTGCTGTCGACCCGCACCGAGCTGCTCCCCGAGGCCTACACCGACGCGCTCGCCACCCTGCAGGACGACGTCGGTCCTCTGCCCCAGGAGGAGATCCTCGCGGTGTTGGCCGCCGAGCTGGGGGAGGACTGGGAGCGTCACCTCGCCTCGTTCGAAGCGGTCCCCCTCGCCACCGCGAGCATCGCCCAGGTCCACGGCGCGGTCCTGTCGGACGGCTCGGAGGTGGTGTTCAAGGTCCAGCGTCCGCGGATCGGGCGGGTGATCCGCGCCGACCTGTCGATCCTGCACGTCCTCGCCGAGCGCTTGCAGATCGAGTTCCCGGAGATGGCCTCCGTGGACGTCCACGACGTGGTCCGTGAGTTCGAGCAGACCATCCTCGCCGAGCTGGACTTCGAGCAGGAGGCCCGCAACCAGGGCCGGGTCGCCGACAACTTCGCCGACGTCGGGTACGTCCGGGTGCCCACTGTGATCGGGTCGCTGTCCACCAAGCGCGTGCTGTGCATGGAGCGCCTGCACGGCGTGAAGATCCGGGAGGCGCGGGCGGCGGGCCACGACATGCAGCGGGTGGGCGACCACTTCCTCACGGCCGCCTACGACATGCTGTTCGTCCACGGGTACTTCCACGGAGACCTGCACCCGGGCAACGTGCTCGTCCTCGAGGACGACGTGATCGGCCTGCTCGACTTCGGGATGATGGGGCGGCTCACCCAGCAGATGAAGACGGACGTGATCTTCATCATCTTCGCGTTGCAGCGTGGGGACTACCGGACGATCGCCCGCATCGCGTACGAGATCGGGATCAAGTCGCGGCGGGTCGACTACCGGGCGGTCGAGCGGGACACCGTGCAGATCATGGAGACGTACTGGGCGGGCGTGTCGATCAAGGACATGCGGATCGGGCCGTTCGTCCTGGAGCTGTCGCGGCTGGCTGCGGGCCACGGCGCCCGGATCCCCAGCGACTACACGATGTTCTTCAAGGCCCTGATGACCACCGAGGGGCTGGCCAAGTCGCTGATCCACGAGGTGGACCCGCTGGACGCCGCGGCCCCCTACGTGGAGCGCCTGGTGCGGGAGCGCTTCGAGCTGGAGCGGCTGCAGAGCGACCTGCTGTACCAGGGCCTCACGCTCAACGCGCTCCTCCAGCGCCTGCCGGTGAGCCTGGCGCAGCTCCTCGATGACGTGGACGGCCAGCGGCTGACCATCGGGGTGCGCGAGGTGCCCGACCCAGACCGGGAGGCTGCCCGCGAGCAGCGGGTCGACCGGATGCAGGCCACGGCGCTGGCGTGTACGTGCTTGGTCTGTGGCACCTGGATGTTCGGGCAGGAGCCCCTGTGGATCGCGGGCGTGCCCGTGCTCACCACCGTGCTGTACACGGCTGGGCTGCTGTTCACCGGGGTGGCGATCGGCCGTCGTCGCTGGCGTCCGTTCGAGCGCTGATCCCCGCCGATCGGCACACGCGGGCGAGGGCGGCGTCGTTGGACGTGGCACACAGCGCACGCAGGGCGGGGAGGTGGCCGGCGTCGCGCAGCAGCATCGCGCGGAGCGGCCGGGTGTCGTCGCCGTCGGGCAGGGTGGACAGGGCCTCCTCGGTGCGGCCGAGGGCGTGCAGGAGCAGGGCGTGGTCGCGGGCGCAGGCGGGCTTGTCGGGGGCCGCGGTGAGGACGCATCCGGTGGCCAGCTCGGACAGGGCGTCCGTGCCCCGGCCGAGATCGTGCAGGACGCGGGCGTGGGCGACGCGCAGTCCGGGGTTGTCGGGGTGCAGGGCGACGGCGGCGGCCAGGTGCTGCTCGGCGTCGTCGAGGTGGCCGGCCCGTGCCTGGACGATCGCCTGCTCGCGCAGCACCTGCGGATCGCCGGGATCGAGCGCAGCGGCGCGGGCGACGGCGGTGGTTCGGCGGGCCTCGTCTCCCCAGTGGTCGGCCCACGCCGCGAGCTCGAGCTGGCCCCCCGCGCCGGCCTGTCCCGACGCGAGCCAGTGGGTCAGGCGCGCCATCGCGGGGTCGTCCGGACGGCGCACGCTGGTGACGGCCCGGCGTCGGGCGATCGCCACGGCGGGGACCGGATCGCCGAGTCCGGGTGTGGGCAGCAGGGTCTCGGGCGCGGCGCCGGTGGCGGCAGCCAACCGGATCAGCGGATCGGGGTGGGTGTGGGCGGCGGCCCGCGCGGGGTGATCGGCGGGGAGGGCGGCGATCCACGCGGCGCGTTGGCCAGGGGGCGCGTCGGCAGGCGGGGGTGTGGTGTGGTGGCGGGCGAGGGTGTCGGCCAGCGCGCGTCGTCCCCCGTCGGCGAGGGCGATGCGGGGGTCGTCGAGCACGGCACGGTCTTCGTGGCAGCGGTCGCACGCGATCGGGGTGCCGTGGCGGCGTGCGAGCGTGGGGTCGGGGATGTGCAGCCCGTGGTCGTGGCGCGTGTGCCGTCCCATGTAGGTCGTGGTGGGAAGGTGGCAGGCCACACAGTCCGGGCCGTCCGTCCCCGGGGGGTGCAGCGCGTGGGCTGTCCCGGCGGGGGACGGGTGGCAGGTGGTGCACAGCGTGGTGGCGGGCTGGCGTAGGCGGGCCGT
>JAUHWK010000231.1 GCA_030424555.1 bacterium
CGACGGCGTGGCCCGCAAGGTGGACCAGGGCAGCCTGCTGATCCTCCAGCTGCACTACAACCTGCTCAACGTCGATCCCGACGCCGTCCCCGACGACGCCACCGCGATCGAGCTGTGGACCCTTCCCACGGGGGAGACCCCCAGCCAGGCGCTGATGTCGCTGCCCCTCGCCAACCAGTCGATCCGCATCCCCCCGGGAGACCCTGGCCACGTCGAGCGCGACACCACACGGTTCTCCCTGCCCGAGGGCTTCTCCCTGCCCGCGATCGGCGTGATGCCGCACATGCACCGGCTCGGGACGCGCATTCGTCTCAACCGGATCGAGGAGGACGAGACGCGCACCTGCGTGTTCGAGATCCCCGAGTGGGACTTCGACTGGCAGCAGACCTACTTCTTCCCGGAAGACAACCCGGTGCAGGTCGACGGCAGCGTGAAGGTCGAGGTGGTCTGCGAGTACGACAACTCCGCGGCCAACCAGCCCGTCGTCAACGGGGTCCAGCAGGAGCCGCAGGAGGTTCGCTGGGGAGACGGCACGCTCGACGAGATGTGCCTGATCTACATCAACGCCTTGGTTCCCCCCGCGTTCCTGGAGTGACGATGGGCGCGGGGGTGTGGGCCGCTGCGGCGCTCGTGTCGATCCTCGAGGCCGCCGCCCACGGACCGGCACCCAGCCCGCTGGGCGTGGTCGCGTGGCACGACGAGGACCGGACCTGTGGGGTGTCGGCCGCGCCCGCGGTGATCCGGACCAACATCGGGTTGGCGATCCGCGATGGTGCGGACACGGTGTACGGCTGCCCTTCGCGGTGGGGCGACGAAGAGACCCCGCTCGTGGCGCGGGGATCGGGCGACAGCCTGATCGTGGCGGGTGCCACCGACGCGTGGTTCGTGGCCGACTGGCGGGAGGATCGGGCCTGCGCCGTCCAGCCCATCCGCTTGCCCGACGAGGCGGTGGTGATGGGTCTCCGGTCGGGCGACCCTGCCTGGATGGTGATCACCGGGGCCTCGATCACGGAGATCGGCCGGGTGGACGCGGACGGGTTCACCCCCTGGACCACCCGTCCGGGGCGTCCCTCCGGGTTCGCAGCCCGTGGGGAGCAGGCGGTCACCGCGATCGGCACCGAGCTGATCGTCGTCTCCGAAGGCCAGGACGGCAGGCCGGTCGTGGACACGATCCCGACCGTGGACTCCGACGGCCTTCCGATCGCGTTTCGCGTCACCTCGATGGGGGCGTCGCGGGTGTTCGGGACCTGGGGAGACGGGGAGTCGCGGACGATCGGCTGGATCGGGGCCGATGGGGTGGCGACGCGGATGCCGGACACCCCCGTGGGCGCCGAGGGCATCCTCGGGCCGATGGCGCAGCCCGAAGACGCCGCCTGGGTGGTGGCGGACCGCGTGGTGTATGCCACCTGGGCCGCCCCGCTCTTCGCGGACCGGATCACCTGGATCGGCGAGGATCGCCTCGTGTTCGGGACCCTCGGGGACGTGCGGGTCGGGTGGCCTGGACAGGACGAGGTCGTGTTCGAGATGGATCTGCTCGGGCCACCGGACGCGGCCTGCCCGGACCCGGCGGGGACCTGTGCGCTGGACTGGGCTCACTTTGGCGGGGAGAGCGGCTGGGTCCTCACCGCCCCTGGGACGTGTCCTGGGGACGACCGGACGCCCATCCCGGACCCCGACGCCGACTGCTGCGGGCTCTTCCCGCCGGAGACTGGGCGCGCCAGGGCGTGCCATGTGGGCGGAGAGGGCGCGCCGATCGGAGGGATCGCGGTCCTCGCGCTGGCCATGCACCGGCGGCGTCGCCGATCAGGGTGAGGCCGGGCTCGGTGGGGTGCGGGCGAGGGCCTCTGTGCCCCAGCAGTGGATCACGGCGTCGGCGTCGATCGCGCAGGCGTGGTCGGTGCCGACGCGGACGCGCCCTGGGCGGTCGAGCGGGGGCGTCGCCGCGATCCCGGGCAGGGCGTCCCAACAGGACACGATCCCCGTCCCGGTGACCGCGCACGCGCCGCCCGTCCCCACGTGGGCGTCGAGCACGCCGATCCGGGGATCGTCGGGGGCGCCGTCGAGGCCCGGTCCGGCGCAGCCGTCGCAGCGCAGCCGGCCCGACGCGGTGCGGACGCAGGTGAACGTGTCGTCGCCGATCAGGTCGACGGCCTCGGTGGGATCGGGGAGATCGCCACAGAGCGTGGCGCCGTCACAGGCCAGGCCTGCGTCGTCGAGACCGCACACGCGCCCGGGCACGGACAGCAGGGCCGTCCAGGGGCCGCCGACCGGGGCGAGGCCGGAGAGGTCTCCCGAGCACTGCACCGTGGCGCCGTCCGACCAGCACACACCCTCCGGTCCCACCGCGAGCGTGTCGGCGTCGGCGTCGGTGTCGGGCAGGCGGTCGTCGGAGTCCTGTCCCCAGCACGTGCGGACGCCCTGGTCGGTGAGGGCGCAGGCGAGGCCGCCTTCCGCGGCGACGTCGGTGAACACGCCGGACGGCGCGTCCGTGGCCCCGGGTCCCGTCCCCACACAGACCAGGTCCCCGTCGGTGCGGAGCCCACACGTGAACCCGTCGCCCAGCGCGAGGTGATCCCACGGACAGGTGGTGTTCCAGCGGGCCCGGGTGTCGTCGCAGTCGTCGGGGTTGTCGACCCGATCGGGGCCGGGATCGACGCACCGGAGGACGCGATCGTCGGGATCGCCGTGGCCGTCGGCGTCGCCGTCGTACCACCAAGGGAGCCTGCCCTCGTCCACGTCGGTGTCGGCGTCGTCGATCCGGTCGTCGCAGTCGTCGTCGATCCCGTTGCAGGCCTCGGGGGCGCCGGGGAACACGGCGTCGTTGGCGTCGTCGCAGTCGTCGGGCGTCGTCGCGAGGAAGCGTCCATCGCAGGTGAGGTCGTTGGACGGCACCACCAGCGGGATGCCTGCCCCGTCGTCGTCGCGGTCCAGGAAGCAGGCGTCCCGGTCGTCGCAGTTCTGGTCGATCCCGTCGCCGACCACCTCGGGGGCGCCCGGGTACACCGAGCGATCGGTGTCGGCGCAGTCGTCCGCCGTGTAGGCGAGGCCGTCCGCGCTGCACAGCAGGCCGATCGCGAGGTCTGTGTCGGTCCCGCCGGCGCCGTCGTCATCGCGATCGACGAAGCAGTGCTCGCGGGTGTCGCAGTTGTCGTCCCGGAGGTTGCCGGGAACCTCCGCGGCCTCGGGATGGACCGTCGGGACGAAGTCGTTGCAGTCCCCGGGGCGGGCTGCGTACTGGTTGGGGGCGGTGCACGCCTTGATCGACGAGGTCGCGTCGCCCCAGGTGTCGTTGTCCACGTCCCGCCAGAAGGTGAGCAGCTGCACGTCGGCGTCGCTGTCGTCGCAGTCGGCGAACGTGCGCCCGTACCCGGGGATCTCGCAGGAGGACGTGGTCGCGACCGGCAGCTCCGCCTTGTCGAACCCTGCCGCGCCGTCGCCGTCGCGGTCCACGAAGCAGCGCAGGTGCAGGTCGCAGTCCTCGTCGAGCACGTTGCCGGCGACCTCGGTGTTGCCCGGGGCGCGCAGGGCGGTGGTGTCGTCGCAGTCGTCGGCGTTGGTGCGGATGTGGGGGGTCGCGGGGAAGCACAGCAGGCGGCTGTCGTGGGGATCGCCGTACTGATCGTTGTCGCGGTCGGCGTGGTAGCGGACAAGGCCCACGGTGTCGGTGTCGGCGGTGTCGACCTTGTCGTCGCAGTCGTCGTCGATCCCGTTGCACCGCTCGACGGCCCCCAGGTACACCTCGGGCAGGTCGTCGTTGCAGTCGTCGGCGTTGGGGGCGGTGGTGTCGGTGTCGGGGACGCACGCGTAGACGGGCGTGAACGGATCGCCCTGGCCGTCGCCGTCCAGATCCGCCCAGGCCAGCACCCGCTGGGCTTGGGGAACGTCGGGGTCCTCATCGCCGATCAGCCCGTCGCAGTCGTGATCGATGGGCCCGCACGACTCCGGAGCTCCCGGCCGGATCGTGTCGTCGGCGTCGTCGCAGTCGTCGCCGGTCGGGGCGTCACCAAAGCCGATGCAGGCGAGCGTGGTGCCCGGACGCGCGTCGGCGGTCTCGTCGCCGTACCCGTCGCTGTCGGCGTCGGGCCAGCAGTCGTCGACCCCGTCGCAGTCCTGGTCCTTGCCGTCGCCCGGGATCTCGAGCGCGCCAGGCCGGCTGCGCGCGTCGAGGTCGTCGCAGTCGGGCAGGTCGACCCCCGCCGGGACGTACCCGGGCGGTCGCACGCACGACGCGAACACCGCGTCCTCATCGCCGAAGCCGTCGCCGTCGCGGTCCAGCCAGTGCTGGGGGGGATCGGCGACGTCGTCGATCGCGCCGTTGCAGTCCTGGTCGACCCCGTCACATCGCTCGACCGCGTCCGGGGAGCGCGTTGCGTCGCCGTCGTCGCAGTCGCCATCCCGCGGGGCGATCCCGGGTGCCGCGCAGGTGGGGGTGCCGGGCAGCAGGGGGAGCACGCCCCAGCCGTCGCCATCCTGATCGGTGAAGCAGGCGTCGGCCCCGTCGCAGTCCTGGTCGATTCCGTCGCCGGGGACCTCGGGCGCCCCGGGGAAGGAGGCGGCATCGGTGTCGCGGCAGTCGTCGCCCCCGGCTGCTGCGTCGACACGGCCGTCCTGATCCCGGTCTGGCCCCGTCACCCGATCGCTGTCGAGGTCGGACGGATCGGTGTCGCCGTCGCCGTCGGGGACCGGTGCGCCCGCGCACGCCGCCAAGGCGAGCACGAACCAGGGGGCCAGGTGCGACAGGGTGGGGTGCATCGGCCGGAGCCTAGCCTCAGGCGGGGGCGATCGCGGGCCCGCGTCGCGGGATCAACGGGCCGTGACCGTGATGTCGCCAGCGGTGGAGCGGGCGAGCAGGACGCTGGCGGCGTTGGACGTGTTGGTGATGCCGTCGACACTGATGGTGCCGCGCCGGCTGGTCGCGTCCACGTCGTACTCTCCCTGCGGAACCGCCAGGCGGATGTCGCCGCCATTGGTGGTGACGTCGGCGAGGTCGGGGGCCGTCTCGAACGACAGCTCGACCGCACCGCGCGCGGAGACGGCCTCGGCGATGGGGGCGGTCAGGCCGCTGCCCCGGATGTCGCCGCTGCCGGTGGCCACGTCGAACCGGCCGACCGTGTCCTCGAGCGTGACGGTGCCTGCGTCCACGTCGACGCGGGCGCCGCCGTGGGTGCCGACCAGCACGACCGAGCCGCTGTCGACCGACAGGTCGAGCGGTCCCTCGAACCCTTCGACGCGCACGGCGCCGTCGCGGTTGACCAGGTCGATCTCGGTGGCGATCGGCAGCACGATGTCCACCGATCCGCCACAGGCCCGCGTGCCCTGGGGACAGGTGAGCGAGACGAGCAAGGTGCCGCCCGCCAGCCGAGACTCGAGCTCGGGGGCGATGTCGCCGCGCCACTGCAGGGTGGCCTCGACGTGGGCCTCGTCCCCGGGAATCAGCGTGACGTCGCCGGCGTCCATCCGCAGGTCGAACCGCGTGAACGAGGTGGGGTCGGCGTCGACGCTGCGGACGGTCTCATCGGGTGCCCCGCACGCGGCGACGGCACCCAGGATCGGTCCGATCAGGATGCGGAGACGGGACGGGGAGGACGGAACAGGAAGGGGAAGGCGGCCCATGGCCACTCCGGACACGACGGCGAAGCCTAACCCATCGTGGGGATTCCCCGTCGAGCGCGTGCGATCATCGGATGGTGTAGCCGCCGTCCACGGGGACGGTCGCGCCGGTGACGTACCCGGCCTCGTCGGACGCGAGGAACACGGCAGCGCCTGCGATCTCCGGGGGCTGGGCGATGCGGCCGAGGGCGGTGTGCTGCTCGAACGTCTCCAGCAGCTCCGGGGACTGCGTCAGCGCCGATGCGAACCGCGTGTCCACCAGGCCCGGCGCGATCGCGTTGACCCGGATGTTGGCGGGGCCGAGCTCGACGGACAGGGTCTGGACCATCGAGACCAGCGCAGCCCTGGTCATCCCGTACACCCCCTGCAGGGGGGCGCTACGCAGGCCGAGGATGCTGCTGATGAACAGCACGGCGCCGGGGCGTCCGTCCTGCATGAGCCGGCTGGTGACAGCGCGGGTGAGCACCAGCGGTCCGAACACGTTGGTGTCGAAGGTCTTGGCCACCATGCCGTCGGGACAGTCCAGCATGGGTCCAAAGTGGGGATTGGTCGCCGCGTTGTTGACCAGGATGTCGATCGGACCGGAGGTGTCGGCGATGGTGGAGACGACCGCGTCGATGCCTGCGCGGTCCCCGACGTGCAGCACGGTGCCGTGGACGTCCGCACCGGTCTGCTCGCGAAGGCGCGCGACGGCGGCGTCGACGTTGTCCTGCTTGCGCGACGCGATCCAGGTGGTCGCACCCTCGCGGGCGTAGGCCGCCGCGATCGC
>JAUHWK010000232.1 GCA_030424555.1 bacterium
TTCCCCGTTCCCGCAGGCCCCACCCCGAACACCACCGCCTGTTCCCGCAGCGCCAGCAGGTAGCGGGCCTGGTTGGGGGTTCGAGCCGTGACCGGTCGCCCGCGCCGATCGTGGACGATCGCGTCCGAGAGCAGCCGCTTGATGTCGGCCGCCTCGGTGTTGGACGCCAGGCGCAGCGCGTCGCGCACCTCGCCCGGGTGGAGCATTCGGCCATCGCGGATCAACGCCAGCAGTTGACCGAACACACGACGCGCCTCGACCGCGCGGTTTCCCTCGAACCGCAGGCCCCCAGGGCGCTGGATCACCTGCACGTCCAGCGTCTCCCGGGCGAGGCGCAGGTGAACCCCCAGCTCGCCGACGAGCTCGCGCAACGCGCCGTTGTCGTCCACCCGCAGCTCGACCACCGTGGCCGATCCGCCGGCCTGGCCTTCATCCGTCACGCACCCTCCGCGCAAAGCGCCGCCGGGCCGTACCGCGGTGCGCGCGGGGGTGCCGCCCCCAGGGCGTGGGCAGGCCGCGGCGTCAGCGGGCGGCCCGGGACGCACGCGCGCCCGCTTCGGACGACACCGGGTGCAGGTCGAGCGACGACACCGGCCGCGCGCCACCCCCCGACGGTCCCCCGGATCCTCCGCCCGATCCACCAGCGTACGGGCTCGCCTCGACCACGGCGGACCGGTGGCTGTCGGGCACGGGACGGTAGGGCCCTCGCTGCCGGGCAAACCACGCCAGGGCGCGCGAGGCGTTGCGGACCTTGCCCGCGAAGGCCTCCAGCTCGGCATCCGGCACCTCGGCCAGCACGGTGGTGTCGTCGCCGTCCATCTCCAGGCCGACCACCCGTCCGCGGCACGCCGTCACCTCGTGGAGCACGGCCCCGGTGGTGTCGGGTGGCGCGTGGATCTCCAGCTCACTCCAGGGCTCCAGCAGATCGGTCCCCGACTCCTGCAGCGCGGCCGTGAGCGCCAGCATGCTCGCCTCCGCCACGTCCGCGTCCTCGGTCGCGAACAGGTCGTACGCGCCGTCGACGCACTGCGCGCGGATCCCGCACACCGGGTAGCCGGCGGACGGGCCGTGCAGCATCGCCCGACGAAGACCCTCGGCGACCGCGTCGTGCCACCGCGCCGGCAGCGCCTCCTCGTCGCACGAGAACCCGAGCGACAGCAGCTCGTCCGGATCTCCGGGAACCACGTCGACGACGACCTCCCCGAACCGCTTGACGTCATCGACCTGCCCGACGCGGACGTGCTCGATCAGCTGTCCGCGGGCGCCAGCCACCGATCGTGCGGGACGCTCCAGGTAGGCGATGGCCGGGAGCCCGGCGGTCAGCCGCACCCCCCAGCGCGTCTCCAGGCGCCAGATCGCGCGCGCCACCGCATCCGGAGACGGACCCGACAAGCGCCAGCCGCCCGGCTCCTCGTCGACCGTGAGGGAGCTGTCGAGCGCCAGCAGGGTCGGGATGCGCTGACGCAAGGCGTGGTCCGCGGACGCGTCGGACGGGACGAGGTGCCGCCACGCCATCCGGGGGGGCAAGGCCACCCGGCTCGCCCCCTCCCCTCGGCTGGGGTGGTCGATCCCGACCAGCGCTTCGCCCGGCCTCACCGGCACGTCGCTCCAGGCGGCCGCCACCGCGCCGGGCACCAGGGTCTGGGCCTTGGCCCGCCGCGGGCCGCGGATCGCGTACCAGCGCGGCACCTTCACCGGCGCCCCGGTGCGCGGACACACCAGCTTGGCCCCGGGACGGAGCGTGCCTTGCTCCACGCGAAACACGCTGACGACCTCGTCGCCGTCGGCCAGCGTGCTGCCCACGCGGCGCACCACCAGCGGCGCGTCCGCCTGGCCCGAGGGTGCTGGCGCCAAGGCGGTGATCGCGTCCAGCACGGCGCGGACGCCCTCTCCGGTGCGCCCGGAACACGCCAAGACCGGCACGGTCCGGCACCGGGCGACCGCACGGGCCAGGCCGTCGCGCGCGGCGGCATCCTCGAGACGTCCCGCCTCAACCCAGGCCTCCAGCAGGGCGTCGTCGGTCAGGGCGATCGCCTCGCCGAGCGCCTCCCGGGCCGCAGGCGGCGCCCCGTCGGCCAGGGCGTGAGTCCAGCCGTCCTCTTCGACCGCAGAAGGACACCCGAGCTGGATCGCCGTGCGCCCCAGCACCGCCTCGACCGTCTGGCCGATCGCCTCGATCCAGCCCACCTGGCGTCGCCGCGGCACCCGATCGATCCGGGTGACGGCCACCACCACCGGAGCGCCATCCGCCCGCGCCTCGCGCAGCGCCCGCTCGGTGCCCGGCTCGACACCATCGGGGGCAGAGACCACGACCACCCGGAGGTCCGCGCCCCGCGCCGCGATGCGGGCAGGCCACGCGAACGCATCCCCGCCGGGGGTGTCCGTGAGGAACACCATCCGGTCCTTCCACGCCATCCAGGCCCAGCCGGGCAGCGTGCCCTCCACCCGCCGACGCGCCACGGGATCGTGGTCGAGCAAGGTGGTCCCCTCCTCGACCGCGCCCGGCGCGCGCACGACGCCCGCCAGGAACAGCATGTGCTCGGCGAGGGTCGTGCGCCCCGCAGACCGGTGCCCGACGAGTGCGACCGTTCGCACGCGATCGGGACCGAGGGCCTGCTGCGCCATCCGACCTCCGGTTCGAGAGGAAGGCGTATCCGGTGCCCGGGAGACGACAACCGCCCCCCGTCACGCGGACGTCACCAACCTACACGAGACCGCCGTCCTCCCCCAAGGACTTCGCGGGGCAACCTCGGCATCCCGCACGCATGAGCGGTGTCTGCCCGACCTGTCACGTTCGGTGCCCTCCCTGCGTGGAAGGCCCTCCGCGACGCCTCACATGCCCGGCGCGACCGCCAGCAACAGCCCGGACAGGCACAGGAGCAAGATGCCCGCTGCCAGCCCGAGGAACGTGGCGAGCCCGGCATCGGTCGGCCCGTCGCCCACGGTGCCTGGTTCCGGCCGGGGAAGGCGCGGGAGGTCGGACGGTGGCGCAACGGAGGGCTCGTCGCCCCCTGCCTGCGGGGGCACGGTACGCGGAGGCGGCGGCGCATCGAGCACGTCGCCGTCTTCGTCGGGGACCGGGGTCTCCGCCGCCTTGGAAGACGGCACGTACGCCCCGCTGGACCCACCGGGGATGTCCATGGACAGGGTGGGCCCGGTGGCCTCCGCGCCGTGCAGGGCGCGCTCCCCCATCTCCCCGACCTCTCCGGCGATCACGACCATCACCGTGACGTTGTCGTGCCCCCCCCGCGCGAGCGCGAGCTTGACCATGCGCTCGGCGGCCTGGCCTGCGGTGTGGCCTTCGACGAGGTGGGCGATCTCCCAGTCCTCGACCAGATCGTGCAGCCCATCGGTGGACAGCACCAGCGCGTCCCCGGGGGACAGCAGGATCGCCTGCTCACGGAGCTCGGGGACGAGCTGCTCGCGGTTGGCCATCTTCCGATGACCGAGGGCGCGGGTGAGGATGCCCGACTCCGGGTGGTCGCGGGCCTCGGACTCCGTGATCTCGCCCCGCTGCAGCCGCGCTTCGACCCGCGTGTGGTCGCGCGTGCGCGTGAGCACCTCGCCCTGGCGGCAGTGGTACAGCCGGCTGTCGCCGATCTGCCCCACGTACACGGTGTGGCCCTGCACGATCGCCGTGATCGCAGTGGTGCCCATGCCCTTGCGCCCCGCGGCCTTGGCCTCGGCGATGATCGCCTCGTTGGCCTCGAGCATCGCGGCGTGCAGCGAGTCGTTGGGCGTGTCGAGCGCCCCGGTACCCAGGCGGGTCTTGAGCGTCTGGACCGCGATCAGGCTCGCGACCTCTCCCGCGGAGTGTCCCCCCATCCCATCGCAGACGATGGCGACCAGGGAGCTGTCCTCGTGCCACGTGTAGCCGAAGGAGTCCTCGTTGTTGTCGCGGTGGTGGCCCACGTCGGTCCGCGCCGCGATCGACAGGGTCTCCCCGAACGAGATCCGGGTCTCGTGGTCGGGTGCGCCCGAGGCGTTGGAGGGCTCAGACGCGTCCATGAAGGACCCCCACGACAACCGGTCGTGCGCACGGCGCGAACGGAGACGAAGCCCACCCAAAGACGCCCACGGGGATCGCCGCGATCGCTCGCGACCGTGCCCGCGTCACCCGCCCCTTGGTGACGTCCACTCCAGACCAGCCTCGCAAGGCCCCTCCTTCACTTCCGCGCCCGTCTTACCATACGGCATCCGCGGCGTGTGGACTACAACGGGACGAGCGCAGGCAGCCTGGCGACCGCGCCTCCCTCGGGAACCCACACGCTCGACTCCCCGATCAGCGTGCCCGACGCGAGGGTCGCATCGCAGCCGACGGCGCGTCCGACGACCATGCGCCACGGCCCCCCCGAGACCCCGCGGAACAGGAACCGGCCGGTCTCGCCGACGAGCGTGGCCTCCGGATCGACGGCAAAGGTGCCGGGTTCCTCCTCGACCTCCCGCAGGTAGCAGGCGTCGATCCGGGTGCCGTCCTCCGACTCGAGGAACGCGAACGAACAGGGCTCGGCCGGCCGATCGACGCCCGCGTCCACCGCGATGTCGAGGGCGGTCTGGCCCACCACCAGTCCGTCCCCCAGCCCCTGGTCTGGGCAGGCTTCGAACGGGGCGAGGAAGGGGTCGAGCCAGGCGTCGGGCAGGGCGAACAACGTGCCGATGGGCACCACGAACTCCGGATCCAGGCCCGCCTCCCCCTGGAAGGCCACCGGCCGGACGCCATCGTCGACGACGAGCTGGATCACCGCGCCCCGCGGCGCCTCGATGGAGAACGCACCGTCCGATCCGGTGCGGGTTCGCCCGAGCACCTCGAACGCCTCGTCGTGCAGCGCCACCTCGGCATCCGCCAGGCCGCCGGCGTCGTCCGGGGAGATCTCGATCGTCCCCGACAGGGCCACCGGACCGGCGCACCCCGCCATGGACAGGACTGCCAGCACACGCGCTCGGATCATGGGTGAACCTCCTCCACCGACAGCGACGCCCGGGACTTCAGCGGGGACCCGGTCTGATAGCGCACGAAGTCCGACAACAGCCAGCGAACGGGCCGTGGCAGCGTCAGGTCCGTGGTCTGCGCCACCGGCGTGCGGCGCAGGCGATCGATGGCCGCGAGGTGCTCGGGATCCACCGCGGGGCCCTGGCCGAAGCGTCCGAGCACCCCCCCGCCAGCATCGTGATCCCAGCGCGCCGTGGCGTCCAACGCCTCGCCGCTCCGCGCGCACCGAACCAGCGACGGCGTCAGGCCAGCGAACGTCAGCGCCTTGGCCTCCAGCGCCACCCGGGAGGCGTCGCCGGGCGTGCCCTCCCCCTCCAGGACGTCCAGCCACGCCTCCAGCAGACGGTGCAGCCGGGGCTCGGGGGCCGGTCCGGCCAGGGCCGCGACCAGCTCGCATCCGTAGGTCATCAGCGCGAGCCTCGACCAGTCCTCCCGCGCCCGGCGCGGCAGCCGCACCTCCGACAGCTCCACGAGGGTGCCGAGATCGCCGCGGCCTCGCTGCCACCGGGCGATCGCGCGGGTCCCCGGGTCGAGCGCGCCCGCGAACCGCTTCCTGGACCGACGGGCCCCACGGGCGACGACGTCCACCCGCCCATGCTCGCGGGTGACCAGGCGGACGATCCGATCGGACTCGCCGAGATCGTGGCGTCCGACCACCACCACCGCGTCCTCGAACGCGGCGGGCGGCATCACAGCCCCAGCATCAGCTTCGCGATCGTGAAGTAGATCACGATGCCCGTGATGTCGCTGAGGGTGGTGACCAGCGGGCCCGTGGCGACCGCCGGGTCGACCTTGGCGCGCCACAGACCGATCGGGACGATCGCCCCCACCAGCGACGCCGCGACGATCGCCGCCAGCACGCTCACGCCGATCGCGACCCCGACCATCGGCTGCCCGGGGACCCGCGCGATGCCGAACCCGGTCTGGAGCAGGCCGAACCCGATCCCGAGGAGCACGCCGGTGCGCGCCTCCCGGCCCACGAAGTTCAGGAAGCCGCCGAGCTGGATGTGGCCCGTGGCCAGCCCGCGCACCGCGACGGTCGCCGCCTGGATGCCGACGTTGCCGCCCATGCCCATCACCACCGGGATGAATCCGGCCAACACCGCGGCCTGGAGCAGCGTGTCCTCGTACAGCGAGATGATCATGCTCGCGACGAGGCCACCGGCGAGGGTCGCGAGCAGCCAGCCGAACCGCGAGCGCACCTGACTCACCACGGATCGATCCGACGGGCGGGCCCCCTCGGACATGCCGGCCATCTTGTACAGGTCCTCTGCCGCCTCTTCGCGCAGGACGTCGATCACGTCGTCGACGGTGACGATCCCCATCATGCGGCGGTGCTCGTCGACCACGGGGATCGCCAGGAGATCGTACCGGGCG
>JAUHWK010000233.1 GCA_030424555.1 bacterium
AACCTTCAGATCGTACAGAATCTCTTCAGGCGTGGTGTCGACGTCGAACTCTGGCAGCAGAACCTCCTGCCGGAGGGGACTCAAATCGGATGGGTTCCACTCGACCGTGGCGGTGAGTGTGTCGGTTCGGACCTCGCAGATCGTTCGCGTCGGCGGCATCCGAATGGGGGTGAGCTCAATGGTCATCGGCGGCAGCTTCCCCTCGCCAGCCTCCGCAACCCCTGCCAACCCGAGCCACGCGAGGGCCGCGCAGCGTGTGAACGTGTTCATGGATTCCCCCCAAGGTACTGGTCCAACCAAGTGATCAAGGCGCCCACCCGCACGTAGACGCCCCCGTCGCCGCACACGTGGCGGCCGTTGAGCACGCCGCGCGAGACGATCGCGGCGAGGGCCGGGCCCGAGGGCTCCAGCGAGAACAGGGCGCCACCGGAGTCGCCCCCGCACGTGTCCCGCCCCCCGAGTCCGGACACGACCCACTCGCGGCCTGCGATGCAGCCGGAGAAGGCGGATCGACGTCCGTTGCACTGCACCGATCCGGGGCTGACGGTCCGCGCCACCCGGTGGCCGCCGCGATCCCGGGTTCGGCCCTGGGACTGGGTTCCGAAGCCGACGATGCGCACCGTGGCCGATGGCGTGGACGTGGCGAGCAGGGGGGCGGGATCGACCGGAGCGAGGCCGTCGAGGATCAGGAGGGCGGCGTCCATTCGGCGGTCGGGATGGGCGACCGCGCGGACGACCTGCCGCTCGTCCTCGGCGCCCTCGGACCAGGCCGGACCAAACCGCACGCGTGTGGTGGGGAGGCAGTGGGCCGCCGTGATCACGTGCTGCGGCCCCACGAGCACGCCGGAACACGCGAACCCGCCATCGTGGCCCAGCGACACGACGGCGACGTCGCGTCCGGAATCCCCGCTCTCCTGTGCTGATGCCGCCGAAATGCCCCACGCGAGCATGAGGCCCGCGAGGACCAGACGACGGCTCCCCCTGAGCCGACGCATCACCCAACCCCCACTTGGGGACTACCACAGTTGGCGTCGGCGTCCGATGGGGTATGCTCGGCGCGGGGGTGTGCTATGCGTCGCGTCGTGGCGATTGGGGTGGTGGCGTTTCTGGGCGGGTGCGAGCCCGAGTACCGGGAACTGACGGTGGGAACAGTCCGGGCGGTGGATCCGGTCCCGTCGGAGTCTTGGTACAAGCTCAGCGCCGATGGGCACTGCTACCGCTTGTGGGCCGAGGATCCCGAGGGTTCGGAGATGACGTTGTCGCTCTGGCTCGAGACGGACGATCCCGATCGAATCCGCCGAGCCGACGTCCGCGTGACCTGGGCCGGGCCCAAGCGGGATCGCACCGCGCGTCCGTTCGCCATGGACAAGTCCGTGGCGTCCACCAAGCAGTGGGATCTGGAGATGGTCCGCAACGGGCGCTCCGATGAGTTCCAGGATGTGGACGACACGGACGGCACCGAAGCAGGAAGCCGCCGAGAGTACGTGGGCCCCACCGTGGATCTCACGTTCCGAGCGTTCGAAGATCTCGTCGAGACCGGCTCCGAAGAGGCGTCCCGGGTGGCGGCTGCGGACAGCGACACGGACGGCGACACCGACGGCGGGGCGGACAGCGACACGGAGGGGGCCACGGAGACCGACTCGGCCGAGGACGCGACGGTCGAAGAGGTTGCGCCGGACTGCATCCTACGCTGACGCCCGCGGACCGCGCCGTGTGGGCGCGATGTCGTGCTTCGCGGTGCGCTTGCGTGGACAGCGGGGGTTCGGACCCCTTCAAAGACTGGTTTTGGAGAGGGATCCCGGTGTGACCGACCGATCAACCGGAGTGGGTCTCAGAACCGATCCCCCGGATCCCGTCCCAGCCTCGCCTTGGTCGCGCGGGTCACGAGGTCGAACGCCGCGCCGAGGCGGATGTTCTGCAGGAAGGTCTCCAGGCCCTTGCGGTCGGCGGCGAGCTCTTGCTTGGTCCGGGCCCACAGCTCGAGCAGGCTGAGGCGGGTGCCGGTGAACGGCAGGGCGTCGTCGAGGCTGCCCAGCTCGTAGCTGCGCTTGAGGACGGGGAAGCGCCGCTCGTGGAACAGGGCGCCGACCTGGTAGATGCGGCCGTCGACGTCGACGATGATGTCGCCGCACAGCGGGACTGGATCGGCCTGGTTGTTCCAGTTGAACAACAGCATCTCTCCGGGATCGGCGTCGTGGTGGTGCAGCATCTCCTGCACGCCGTCGAGGAACGACGTGACCTGGGGCGGCTTCCACATCATCCCGGTGGCGTAGTTGACCTGCAGGGCGGGCACGCCGACGCTGCGGGCCCAGGCGTAGCGGTCCATCACCTCGCCGCCGGCGGACGGCGGGAGGGTGGCGTTCATGAACCAGCGCACGCCGCTGTCGTTGAGCCAGCCCACGGCGTCTTGCATCGCCTCCAGTGCCGCGGACACGTCGAGGAGGTGGCCTCGCCGGAACCGGGAGCCTTGCAGGTCGCCGTCGAGGCTGAACTGGATCATCACGGGAAGGTCGGCGATCTCCGCGAGGCGCTCGGGCGACAGCTGCACGCCGTTCGTGGTGAACAGGAACATCAGCTCGCGGCCCCGGCGCTGGGGATGGCCGACCGCGTACCGCATCACGCCGACCACGTGCTCCCAGCGGCGGGCGGGCTCGCCGCCGAACATCTGGACCTCCAGCTTGTCGCGGGTGGAGGTCATCAACCAGTCGATGCAGCGTCGGAGCGTGTCCTCGCCCATGTCGCCGAGGGGAGGGACGGGGACCGGGCCGCCAAACACCCGATCGTCGGGGTGTCCTGGGTGGTCGGTCCCGAAGGCGTCCTCGGTGAGGTCGACCATGCAGTAGCTGCACCGCAGGTCGCAGGACCGGGTGAGCATGAGCATCAACCGGTCCAGGCTGGCCATCTCGCCCACCACCGCGCTGTCCCGCTTGAGGATCTGGCGCAGGCGTGTGTCGACCTGGGCGTCCGTCGGCCGAATCGGCTCGAAGGGCGGCGGGACGAGTCGGGGGGTGGGGGAGACGGTCATCGGGATCCTGCGGACCGGGCTCAGCCCCGCACGTAGCCTTGCTGGGCCAACATCGCGCCCATGCCGTCGTACGCCTCGGGGGCGGGCGGCGCGACGGTGGCGAGGCCATCGACGTAGCGGTTGTACATGCAGAACGCCGCGGCGATGAGCACCGTGTCGTGGATCATCCGGTCGTCGGCGCCGGCGTCGCGGGCGGCCTGGATCGCGGTGTCGGAGACGGGGGCCACGGCGGCGGCGACCTCGGCGGCGACGTGCAGCAGTGCGGTGAGGCGGGGATCGCCCGCAGCCTCGGGCCCGTTCGCCAGCACCGCGTCGACGCGGGCGGCGATCTCGGGACCGGTGTGGCGCGCGGCGGCGGCATGCGAGCCGGTGCAGAACGCGCACTGGTTGCGGGAGGACACCCACGCCGCGATCAGCTCCCGGTCGGGCACGGACAGGGGGGAGTCGCCCCGCAGGAGGGTCTGGGCGAGCGTGGACAGCACGGCCCCGCTCCCGGGGTAGCCCACCAGCAGGCCTTGGATTCCAGGGAGAGCAGGGGGGACGGCGACGTGGGGCATGGGACCTCCGAGGGTGCGCACCACTCTAGCCGACCGGGGCGCGGGATCGTGCGCCGAATGCGGGGCGTATCAGGAGGCGGTGCGCAGGAAGTTGGCCGCGCCCAGCGGATCGACCGCCATCGCCCCGACCACGCCACCGGCCAGGCCGCCAGCGATCCCGCACAGGGCGACATCCGAGCCCGACAGCGTGAGCCCGGGGACCGGGGTGATCGCGTTGAGGTCGGGCGACAGCATGCGATCGGGCGTGTGGGTGAGGCCGTAGATGCTGCCCCGGTATGGGGCGGCGAACACCTCGCTCGACAGCGGGGTGCCGAGCTCCATGTGGACCGCCTTGGACCACAGCCCGGGGTTCTGGGGCCGCAGCACGTCGAGGATGGCCTCGGTCATGCTGTCCTTGAAGTCCTGGTAGCCCTCGCCGCGCTTGCGCCACGCGGTGCCTTGCCACGCGGAGAAGGCGTCCCACGGCACGAAGGTGACCACCTCCCCGGTGTGCTTGAGCGGGGTGTCGTGGGCGTGGTCCGGGTCCTTGAGGGAGGGGTAGGAGGTGAACAGGACCTCGGGGCGTGGCTGGGTGGCGCGGGTGGGATCGACGTCCCAGAACTGGTGGTCGCCGTGCTCCCAGCTGCCGTAGGTCCACTCGGCGGAGGTTCCGGCGCCGTCCTCGGTGATGTCCCCCTCGAACCCGACGTACAGGGCGACGTGGGCGGGCCCGGCAGGGATGCGTCGCACCCGGTCGGCCCAGGCCTTGGGGCGATCCTCGGGCGCGAGGAAGCGCGACGCTGTGGTGTTGGCGCCCGCAGCGCTGATCACGTGCTTGGCGCGGGCTTCGCGGCCATCGGCCAGGCGCACCCCGACCGCGCGGCCCTTGTCGACAATCACCTGGTCGACGTCGGCCTTGATCGTGGTCCAGCCGCCGGCGTCGGCGACCTTCTGGAGGATCCCGCGGGCGATGTTCGCGGCGGTGCCCTTGGGGTAGTACGCGCCGTAGCTGAAGTGCTTGACCACGGCGGCGTGGATCGCCCACGAGGCCTTGTACGGGTTGGACCCGTGGTAGCCCCACTGGGCGGTGACGAGCGTGGCGAGCTTGGGGTCGGAGATGTGCTCCTTGACCACGTCCATGCAGGTCCGGCTGACCTTGTCGCGGGCGGTGCGGGACAGGGCGCGGCCCGCGGTCTCGTACATGAACCCGCCCATGGCGCGGGCGGCGAACCAGCCGCGCATCGCCTTCATCGTCTCGTTGACCTCGGCCCAGTAGCTGTCGATCCCGTCCTTTTGGTGCGGAAACCGCGACTTGAGCATGTCGAGGAAGGCGTCGGGGCGATCGGGGAAGGCGAAGGGGTCGGCGTCGGGGAAGTGGAAGGTGTCGTACGGGTTGCCGGTTGGGGTCCACTCCAGAGTGTCGCCGGCGAGGGCGTGCAGCACGCGGCCGGGCATGGTGCGCGTGACCATCTGGCCGACGAGGTGGACGCCGACGTCCCACACGAAGCCCTTGCGCTGGAACACGTGGGTGTAGCCACCGGGCACGTAGTGCTGCTCCAGCACCAGGACCTTCTTGCCGGTGTGGGCGAGGATGCCGGCGGTGGTCATGCCGCCGATGCCGGAGCCGATCACGATGGCGTCGAAGGTCGTGTCGTCGGGGATGGACGTCGACCAGGGGCGGGGGGTCGGGTACGGCACGGGCATGGTGGGCCTCACGAGCCGAGCGGGACGGGACCACTCGGTGGGAACAGGGTGTCGTGCCAGGTCCCGGCGGGGACGGTCACGCCGTCGAACACGACGCAGCGATCCAACCGGGTGCGGGGAGGGAGGACGGCGTGGGCACCGACGACCGTCGATCCGAGGGTACATCCCATTCCAACCCGTGCGTCGGAATGAATCCACACCGGACCCGAGATCGTGACGTGGGACGGACAGGAACCGACCGATCCGCGGGGACCGACGGCGTACCCGGCGTGGGCAAAGGGATCGGTGGGCACGGGCATCGGGGTGCAGAGCACGGCGAGGTTGGCGGTGAGCAAGGCGGCGGGGTTGCCCACGTCGATCCACGGCCGGTCGGTGACGACCCCGTGCAGCAAGCCGGCGCCGACGAGGTCGAGGTAGGCCTCGCCGACGATGCAGGCCGGTCCGTCGGCGAGCCGCTCCAGCACCGAGCGATCGAGGGCGTGCAGGCCGGTGAAGTGGGTGTCGTCCGACGGCGTTCCTTGGGCCGAGGCCGTCCGGTCGCGCAGCTGCACCACGCGGCCCGCCTCGTCGACGGAGACCAGGCCGTACCGGGCGGCATCGTCTGCGTGGCGTCGCAGCAACAGCGCGGCGCCGCCGGGTGGGACAGCCTGGCTGAGGGGGGCCAGGTCCGCGTCGCACAGGATGTCGCCGTTGACGACCGTGACGCGGTCCGCCAGCCGATCGCGGGCGTTGCGCAGGCCTCCCCCGGTTCCCAGGGGCGAGGCCCCCGTCTCGACGACGACCTCGATCTCCAGGCCGTCGTGAAGGCCCTGCCAAGGCACGATCTGGTCGGCGAGGTGCCAGGCGTTGACGACCACCCGGCGATGCCCGGCCCGCCGAAGCGCGCCCAGCGCGTACGCGATCATCGGCAGGCCGCACACCGGGACCAGCGGCTTGGGGACGTCGGCGGTGATCGGACGCAGCCGGGAGCCATGGCCGGCGGCGAGGAGGAAGGCGGTGGCGCGATCGTCGCTCATTCGGACGTGTCCTGGGCAGGGCCTTCGGCGGGGTCCTCGGCGGCCTCGGACTCGGCCTCTCGGGCCTGGCGGGCG
>JAUHWK010000234.1 GCA_030424555.1 bacterium
CCGGTCAAGGTGCTGTACCGCCAGCTGATCGACCGCCGGAACCCCGGCCCCCAGGGCGCGCCGCCCCGGGACTTCGTCGGCTTGGACCTGCCGCTGGACCTCGTGCTCACCACGCTGCAGGTCCACGGCGCGCTGATCTACGGGGACGCCCGCAGCGAGCTGTGGGTCGCCGGTGGCCTCGGCGATGAGGTCGTCCTCGACCCCGACGGCCTGCTGTTCTGCCGGCCCGACGATCCCGCGTTCCGCGACATCCTGCTGGGGTTGGGGCTTCCGCAAGGGGAATCGGTCGTGACGATGGCCGACCGCGACTACGTCAAGCACTGGTTCCATGCCGACAACGACGGCCGCGAAGACGCCGTGATCGAGGAGCTGGGCCTGACGGAGATGCCCCACCGGTGAGCGAGGCCGACGGAGGCTGACGCGGCAGACCGGGCAGAAGCGGCGGACAGGATGCCTTCCCGCCCGGGCGTCACCAGATGGCGAGCGGCTGCGAGGTGGTGGCGAACCGGGTCAGCGAAAGACCCAGCATCTGCAGGATCGCCAGGTGCAGCGAGGCCAGCTTGGTGCCCGTCGCGACGAGGTGGCGCCCGCCGGGCAGGCCCAGGGCCGAACCCCCGGCGAGCACCGCGGGGATGCCGACCGGGGCGTGGACCTGTCCGTCTCCAAATCCGGGGAGGATCAGGACGAGGGTCTCGTCGAGCACGGTGTGGCCTGCGACGGTGGGCATCGCCGCCAGCGCGCCGAGCAGCCCTGCGACGCGGTCCATGTGCCACACGGTGATCTCGGTGACGTCGTCGAGGTACTCCGTGCGTCCGCCGTGGTGGCTCACCGCATGGTGGGACAGGCCGAGGGATCCGGCGGGGAGCACGCGTCGACTGAACTCTCGTCCAGGGGACCACACGCCCACCCGCGTCGCGTCGCAGTGGAGCGCCAAGGCGTGCAGCCGCAGCATCGCGTCCATGTGCGCCCCGATCGCCTGATCGGCCTCGAGGAACAGCGCAGCGTCCGCGTCGGAGACGGGACACGCCGCGGCCTGGGTCGCGTCGATCGCCTCCGACAGGTGCGACATCCAGCTGTCGACCACGGCGCGCTGGGCGGCGTCGAGGACCGGACTCCAGCGCTTGGCGTCCCGGGCGACCGCGTCGAGGGCGATGCGACGACGGGCGGCCTCGGTGCCGTCGGGACGGCCGGTGAGCTGACGGAGGATCGCGGACACGGAGGTCTCGACGGGCCGGGGGTCGTCGAGCCCACGGTAGCTGACGTGGTTCTGGTACAGGCAGTCCCGGGCGGTCCAGCCCACATCGGGAGGACAGACGGGCAGGCCCTCCGAGCAGGTGACCAGGCTCGGGATGGGGGAGGCGGTGCCGATCGCGTCGGCCGCCACCTGGTCCATGCTGCGACCCCGGTTGGCGCCGGTGAACGACCCCGCGTGGAGGTCCTCTCCGGTCAGCGCCGCCCCGGCTGCTGCGGCGTGTAGGTTGCTCGCCGACGAGGTCACGCTGTGCAGGCCAGACACCACCGTGAGGTGGTCGACCCATGGGGCCAGGGGGGCGAGGCCAGTGGGGAGCGGGTCGTCGAGCGTGGATCCTGCGGGGACGACGTCGCGCGCCTGCAAGCCGTTGGGCAGGTACACGACCATCAGCCGGGCCGTCACGCCGGACAGGGTGGCCGCACGGACCGGGGTGGGCACGGCGAGGGTGCCGGCACCCGCGGTCAGCGCGGTCAGGATCTCCCGGCGGGACCAGGTCATCTCAGCCTTCCGTCGAGGGGGTGAGCCGGGGCGCGGACCACAGCGCGGCCCACAGCAGGTCGCCCATTCCGGAGTCGATCGACGCCGGAGACTCCAGGAGCCCGTCGACCGCACAGGAGCGCGGGGCGTCGGCCGGGATCCCGTCGACCCATGCGGTCCACCAGGTGCTCGCGCAGGGTCCGAGCCGGTGGGAAGACGCCAGCCAGACCATCAGGCGCGGGACCGACTCCAGGCGGGTGCCGTCGGGAAGCACCGTGGCGTCGGTGGGCCACCAGCGATCCACCGAGGCGCCGTGCTCGTCGAACCCGCCGAGGGCGAGCCCGACAGGGTCGAGGGTGGTGTGGCAGCCGGAGCAGTTGGGGTCGGCCCGTCGAAGCTCGGACGCCGACAGCGCGGCGTCTCCCGCCATCGGAGCGGTCGCGTCGAGGCCGTTGGGGGGATCGCCGGTGGGCTGGCAGATCAGGCGCTCAAGGACGACCCGCCCGCGGTGGGGGAAGGACACGCGCCCGGCGTCCCCGGACGCTGCCAGGAAGGCCGCAGATCGAAGCACGCCCCCCCGATCGCCCGACGGCACGGGGCTGGGGGACGCGCTCCCAGGATCGGCCACGTCGTGGAGCTCGGCGGTGGCATCGGAGACCCAGGCGGTCGCCCCCAACAGCAGCTCGCCGACCGAGCGGTTGTTCCGCAGGGCGTCGAGCACGGCGGCGGCCGACTCCTCCACGAGCTCCGCGCGCAGGGCGTCGTCCAGATCGTCGCGCGCGAAGGCGTCGGTGAGGCTGGCCAGATCGAACCATCCGACCGCGACCTGCCTCGCCATGCGCATCGCGCGCGGATCCTCCAGCATGCGCTGCAGCTGGGCGGCCCCGCCGCATGGCCCGGGATCGGAGGGACCGAGGCCGCCCGCGGTGGCGCACGCCATGAGCCCTGCGTCGGGGAGGCTGTCCCAGACGGTGATCGCCAGCGTGGCGGCCCGGTCGTGGGCCGTGTCGCCGGATCCGAGGTCGAACACGAACCGCGGATCGGTGAGGACGATCTCCAGCACCCGGCTGAGGCCCTCCATGTGGCTGGGGGCCTCCTCCACGATCGCCCACAGGGCGTCGACACTCTCGGCGTCGACGGGGGCGCGCCACGCCCGCTGCACCAGGCGCTCCAACTCCTCGCGCAGGCAGGCCATGTCCTCGCAGCCCTCCGCCCACGCGGGCAAGGAGGGGACCGGGGTGACGAGCAGGCCGTCCGTCGCGATGCGGTACACCTCGGTGGGGAGGAACACGACGTCGACGGTGCGGGTGCCGGCCCGCAGGTAAGTGGAGGCCTCCATCACCGCGCCGTCTTGGGTCTCGTCCGACACCTCGAACCGCGCGACCTCTGTGCCGTCCACCAGGACCGTGACCACGGGGGGGGCTCCAACCGGAGGCGTGCCCTCGTCGTTCCAGTACACGATCGCGTGGGCGTCGAGGGTCAGGGTGACCGGCCCAGGCTCGGTCACCTCGAGGACGGTGCGGGTGCTCGTGGCCGACATCGTGACCACCCACGGGTCGGGATCGGTCGCCATCTCCATCGGCAGGACCTGGCTCCCTTGGGGGACCACCCGCGCGAGGGGAGCGGGCACGGCGTCGGTCGCGTCGATGGCGTCTTGCACCACGCCCAGCCAGGCGTTGGCCCACGCGGGCCCCATGGTCATGCCCTCGGACGCCCCCTCGAACGGTCCCGTCGCGAAATCCGGCGGAAGCAGGATCGACGCGGGCACAGAGGCGCCGACGAGGTCCTCGATCGCGTGCTCCAGGGTGCTTCGGCGCAGGCGTCGTGGCGCCCGGTTGGCCAGCACGGGCTCGACCCCTGCGCAGGCTTCCTCCACGGCCACGGGATCCAGCGAGGTCACCGCAGGCGCAGTCCCGCCTCCGGAGCACGCGGCGCCGGCCAGGAACAGGGCATAGAAGGAGCGTCGGAGCACGTGGGGTCGCTCGTCTCAGGGTGGGGCGACGCAAGATACACGGGGAACCACGTGGGATACCAAACAATTTGGCACATTGTGCAGTTCCGCCGAATCGGGGTTCTGCTGTGGGTTTTCCGCTGACGGAGCTGGGCGTGTCCCTCACCATCCGCAACATCGCGATCGAACACGGGCTGGCGCTGGCGCCGATGGAGGGCGTCACGGACGTCTCGTTCCGCCGGCTCGTGCGCAAGGTGGGGGGCTGTGGACTGTTCTGCACCGAGTTCATCCCGGCGCGCGGGCTGGTGGAGGACCACGCGATGGTGCGCCGGATGGCCGAGCTGGACGACGACGAGCACCCGGTCACGATCCAGGTGTTTGGTCGGGATCCGGCGCTGCTGGCGGACGGCGCCCGGGTCGCCCAGGATCTCGGTGCCGACATCGTCGACCTCAACATGGGCTGCCCCAGCAAGAAGGTCTGCGCGCACTCCGGTGGATCGGCGTTGATGAAGGAGCCGGCGCTGGTCGCGCAGATCGTGCGCGCGATGCGGGCGGCGGTCGAGGTGCCGTTCACGGTCAAGATGCGGGCCGGGTGGGACCCAGACCACCGCAACGCGCCCGAGCTCGCGCGCCTGTGTGAGTCCGAGGGGGCCGAGGCCGTCACGGTGCACTGGCGCACGCGCACCGACGGCTACGGCGGGGAGCGCACCTGGCACACCGTGGCGGAGGTCAAGGACGCCGTGTCGATCCCGGTCCTCGCCAATGGGGATGTGGTCGACGCCGCCACCGCCCGGGAGGCGCTCGAGGCCACCGGGGCCGATGGGGTGATGATCGGCCGGGGCGCCATCCGCAACCCGTGGGTGTTCCACGAGATCGCCCACGCGCTTCACGGGGCGCCCCAGGTGGTGCCCGACGCCGCGGAGAAGGAGCGGGTCCTGCTCGCCTACTTCGACGAGATCCTGGATCGGTTCGACACCGACCGGGGCGCGCTCGGGCGGTGGAAGGGGATCGGCAAGTACTTCGTCGACGGGCTGGAGCAGGGCGATCGGGTGCGGACCGCGTTCCTCCGGAGCCGGTCGGTCACGGAGGCCCGGGCCCACGTCGAGGCGTACTTCGACTGCCTCCGTCGCTTCGAGGCGGGGGATCCCACCGCCTTCGACGCGCTTGAGGTCTCGGCGGCCTGATCCCGGTCGGTCAGCCGGCCTCGGGGATGGCGGACGCCGCCTCGTCGGGGTGCGGCCTGTCGAACTGCTCGCGGAACAGGTGGGCGTACGCCCCGTCGGCGGCCATCAACGCGTCGTGTGGGCCTTGCTCCAGGATGCGCCCGCCCTCCAGCACGACGATCCGGTCGGCGTCCATGATCGTGGACAGGCGGTGGGCGATCACCAGCGTGGTCTTGCGGGCGAGCAACGCCTTGGTGGCCTGCTGCAGGCGGGCCTCGGTGAGGCTGTCGACGCTGGCGGTGGCCTCGTCGAGCACGACCAGTGGGGGATCGGCGAGCAGGGTGCGGGCCACGCTGAGGAGCTGCGCCTCGCCCCCGGAGAGGTTCCGGCCGCCCTCGGCGATCAGGCCGTCGAGCCCGCCGAGGCGATCGACGATGCCGTCGGCGCGCGCGGCGCACAGGGCGTCGAGGATGGCCTGGTCTGGATGGTCCTCGCCCAGGGTGAGGTTGAACCGCACCGTGCCGGGGAACAGCTGGACGTCCTGGTGCACGGTGCCGATCGTGCGGCGGACGGTGTCCACGGGCAGGTCCTGGATCGGCACGTCGTCGACCGTGATGCGTCCGCGGAAGCCCTGGTACGCACGGGTGAGCAGTTTGCCGAGGGTGGTCTTGCCCGAGCCCGTGCGCCCCACCAGGGCGACGACGTCGCCGGGCGCGATGTCGAGGTCGATCCCGTGCAAGACATCGGGGGCGTCGGGGCCATAGGCGAAGCTGACGTCGTCGAGGTGCAGGCGCCCGCGGACGGGGGAGGCCAGCGTCTCGTCTCCGCCCTCGATCGCGTCGTTGACATCCAGCAGCCCGAAGATCTTGGACAGGGCGGCGATCGCTCGCTGAATCACCGAGACCTTGGCGCTGAACTCCTGAATGGGGCGGAACAGCTTGGAGACGTAGTCGATGAACGCCGCGAGCACGCCGGCGGTGGCGACCCCCTCCAGGATGCCCCCGGCGCCGTACCAAAGCATCAGCGCCATCGTGATGGATCCGACCCCGTCGACCATCGCGTACAGCAGGGCGTCGAACACGTTGGTGCGGATGGTGGCGTCCCGGTACCGATCCAGGCGCTGGTCGAACCCGCGCAGCGAGCGCGCCTCGTCGCGGTACAGCTGGACGGTCTCCACGCCGTCGAGCCGCTCCGACAGGTAGGCGTTGAGGTCGCTGAGGCTGGTTCGCACGCGCTGGTACAGGCCGCGCAGCACGCGGCGCAGGCGATCCACGCCGAATGCCAGCGGAGGTCCGACGAGCAGCAGCACGGCGGTGAGGCCGGGATCGAGCAGGAACATCGCTGCGAGCACGCCCAGGACCTGCATCGCGTCGAGCAGGATGGTGATCGCACCGGCGGTGAGGGTCTCGCCGAGCGCCTGCACGTCGGAGGTGGCGCGGGTGAGCAGGCGGCCGGTGGGCTGTTGGTCGAAGAAGGACTGCGCGCGGGTGATCGTGTGGCGGTACACGGCCT
>JAUHWK010000235.1 GCA_030424555.1 bacterium
CCCTGGGGCCGCCCCTGATAGCTCGACGCGACGTCACACACGTAGAGGTTGCCGGCGGAGTCGGCGTCGATCCCGTGCGGGGCGAGCAGCAGGCCGAGCTCGATGTCGTGCTCCTCGCGGATGCGGGCGTTGCCGTAGGAGCCGAGGCGGGCGCCGTCGGCCGAGAGCAGCGAGACGCGGGCCGGCGTCCCGTCGGCCTCGGCGCCGCGGCGCGGGGTGGGCTCCCACTGCTTCCACGGCATCTCGGTCACGGCGAGACGCCCGTCGGCCAGCTCCACCATCGCCGTCGGCCGGCGCACATCCTCGAACGAGGCGAGCCAGGTGCCGTCGGGGTGCAGATCCGCCGCCGTGACCATCCCGCCGTACCGGTGGCCCGCACCGCCCACGTCGGCCGCGTCCAGTCGGATCGCGTCGATCGGCTCGGGGGACGGGGGGTCGGTGGGGATCCGGTACAGCACCGTCTCCGCATCGGATCGGTGCTTGGTGAGCAGGTACAGCCGCTCCCCGTCGACGAACAGCGCCTCGGCGTCGAAGTTCTTGCGCTCGGGCATCGGAAAGCCGGTCTGTTCCGGGTAGCGCAAGCGAATGGTTCGATCGGACGGCACGGCCTCCGCCCCGGACGCCAGCGCTGCCGCCGAGACGTGATGCAGCGCCAGGTTTCGACGGTTGTTGGCATTGTTGCCGGTGTCCGCGATCCACAGCCCCCCTTGGCCATCCGGCGCCACGTCCTCCCAGTCGATCGCCGACACCCCCTCGACGTCGACCGTGCGCGCCAGCCGTCCGGTGGTCGACACCTCGAACAGGCGTGGTGCCGTGCCGGAGTCCCCATGGGTCCACAGCATCCCGAAGGACGCGCTGCGGGCGAGGCCGCTGGACTCCAGCACCACCTCGGGAAGCTGACGCACCTCCGCCCCGACGGGCACGGCCCCGCCGCCCCCACACCCAGCCACCAGCGCCCATCCAGCCCATGACCACCGCATGGCGCGTCGGTATCTCGCAGGCCGGTCGGTGCGCCCACCGCCCCGATCCCGTCCGCGATACGCCCCCGCACCGCCGGAGACCGCGCATCCATGCTCGAGGCCTTCCTCGCCGATCTGACGCTGCTGGGCCTGCACCTCGACGGTTGGCTGGTGCTCGGCGTGGTCGTGTTCGCGACCCTGCTGATGGCCGCCGAGAAGTTGGGGCCGGACCTCGTGATGGTCGGCGCCCTGTGCGTGCTGGTCGTGGCCGGCGTGCTCACGCCCCGCGAGGCGATGGCGGGGTTCGCTGAGCCCGCCACGGTCACGGTCGGCGTGCTGTTCGTCGTCGCGCGCGCGGTCCAAGAGACGGGCGTGCTGCACCAGCTGGGCACGTTCCTGTTCGGCCGCACCCGCACCCACCGCTCCGCGCTGTTCCGCCTGGTGGTGCCCACCGCGGCCTTGTCCGCCTTCCTCAACAACACCCCGATCGTCGCGATGTTCGTCCCGATGGTCACCCAGTTCGCCCGCCGCATCGGCCAGAGCCCCTCGCGCTTCCTGATGCCGCTGTCGTTCGCCACGATGCTGGGCGGCACCTGCACGCTGATCGGCACCAGCACCAACCTGGTGGTGTCCGGGCCTATGCTAAAAAGGAGTACGGCAACAACCTGGTGGTGTCCGGGCTGATCGAGAAGCAGGGCATGACCCCGCTGGGCATGTTCGAGCTCGCCTGGGTCGGCGTCCCCACCATGCTCGTCGGGATCCTGTACCTGATGACCGTGGGACGGGTGTTGCTGGGGGAGCGCACCGAGCCGCTCCAGCAGACCGTGGCCGACGCCAAGTCCTGGCTGGCCGAGGTCCAGGTCGCCCCCGACAGCCCGCTGGTCGGCCGCTCCGTCGAGGACGCGGGCTTGCGGCACCTCCCCGGCCTGTTCCTCGTCGAGATCCGGCGCCAGGACGAGACCATCCGGCCCGTCGCCCCGTGGAGCGTGCTGGAAGGCGGCGACGACCTCGTGTTCACCGGCGTCGCCGACACCATCCGCGACCTCACCAGCCTTCCCGGACTGCTCCCCAGCGGCGAGACCCCCGACCCCGGCCAGAACCTGTTCGAGGTCGTCGTCAGCCACAGCTCCCGGCTGATCGGCCGCACCGTGCGCGCCAGCCGGTTCCGGCGCCGGTTCGACGCCGCCATCGTCGCCGTCCACCGCGCCGGAGAGCGCATCGACGGACGGATCGGCGACATCGTGCTTCGCCCGGGCGACACCCTGCTGCTGTCCGCCAGCCCCGGGTTCGCCGAGGCCTGGCGCGAGTCCGCCGACTTCTACCTGATCTCGTCGGTGGAGTGGGAAGGCCAGGCCCGGTACCGCCAGGCACCCGTCGCCGTCCTCGCCCTGGGGTTGATGGTGGTGCTCCCCGCCACCTCCGAGATCACGATGACCGTGTCGTCGATGGCCGCCCTGGTGATCCTGATCGCCACCCGCTGCGTGTCACCCCGATCGGCCCGCGACGCCGTGCAGTGGCCCGTCCTGATGTTGATCGGCAGCGCCTTCGGCCTGTCGCACGCGCTGCTGTCCACCGGGGTCGCCCAGGTGATCGCCTCGTTCTTGATGGGCCTGACCGCGCCGCTGGGTCCGCTGGGACTGCTCGCGGGCGTGTACGTGCTCGGGATGGTGTTCAGCCTGTTCATCTCCAATGCCGCCGCCGCCGCCCTGGTGTTCCCCATCGCCGTGACCGCCGCCTCCGCGGCCGACCTGCCGTCTCGCCCGTTCGCGGTCGCCCTCGCGATGGCCGCCTCCGCCGCGTTCGCCACCCCCATCGGCTACCAGACCAACCTGATGGTCTACGGTCCCGGCGGGTACCGCTACACGGACTTCACCCGGGTGGGTCTGCCGCTGAACTTCCTGGTGTTCCTGGTCGCCATGGCCGTGATTCCGATGGTGTGGCGGCTCACCTGATCGGTCCTCGGGCGGGGGGCTCGGCCCCATCCCGCACCACATGCTGCGCCCGTCCTCGCACGTCTCCTCACCCCTCCCGCGCGGTGCGCCTGCCCCGCGTTCCGCTGGGAGATGCGCCGCAAACGCCTCCGTTCAGGCGCTCGTCGCCCGCGGTACCGAATCCGACCGGGCCTCCTTGCACCACGGTTGAACCGGGGATTCGCGACCGATACGCTGAGGCCCACGCAGGGGCGCAGGGGAATCGATGGCACCAGCGAGGGGAATCCGGCGCGCACGATCGATGCGTTGGGGCACGATCGTGCTCGGCGTCGCCTTGTCGGGCACTGCCTGGGCACAAGACACCTCCGAGCCGCTCACCTGCGAGTTCCTCCTCGGCATGGTCGGGACGGTCGACACCGCCGCCATCGTGGACGTGATCGAGGGCGATCGACCGATCAAGCAGTCCGTGCTGCGCTGCCTGCGCGCCGCCGAAGCCCCCGGCGCGGTGGTCGCGGCGGTCGAGCGGCGCCTGGACAAGAAGATCCGAAGCCTCGACGGCGACGTGATCGACGTCCGCCCGAACGATCCCTACTGGACCGATGCCGCCGGCCGAAAGCTCGCCGACTCCGTGTTGCTCACGAGCCCGGGCACGCGGGCGTTCGCCGTGATCAACGCCGAGCCCACCGTGGACCCGAGCGTCCACTGGTGGTTCCTCGCCTCGATGGACAAGGCCTTCGGGGTGGCACTCGAAGCCCTCCCCGAGGGCTCCACCGCCGCCGAGTCTCCCGCGGTGCTGGGCGATCAGGCCCGCGACCTGCTGGGCGGCGACGACTCCCTTCGCTTCCAGGCCGAGCAGGTCCTGATCAACAAGGGCTACACCCGCTTGCTGGTGCTCCAGCCCACCCCGGTCGGTGAGACCCGCGCGGTCGACGTCACGTTCGTCGTGCGCGACCTCGACGGCGAGATCGAGCGCAACGGCCGGCTTCGCGTCGCGCCCGTCGCCGACGCCTCCGATGTCCACGTCGTCACCGAGGTGCGGCCTCCCCACCCGGCCCCCGGGGAGAGCGTCGTGTTCTCCGTGTCCCTCCGGGACCGCCAGGATGATCGCCCCTTGATCGAGCGAACCGTCGACGTGTTGGCCGACGGAGAGAAGATCGCCACCCTCCCCCAGGTCCGTGCCGGCACCTACGAGGGCCCCCTGCTCGTCCCCGAAGACGCCTACCAGGCCTGGCGCCTCACCTGGACCTACGACACCGACGAAGGCGATCTCGTCAGCACGCCGCTGGTGATCCCGCTGCAAGGCCACACGTCCATGGCCTTCACCACCGATCGATCCAAGCCCAAGCGCAAGGCCGCGGGCGCCGGCCTGATGGTCGGAGGCGCGGTCGCACTCGGCGCAGGGGTTGGCTTGCTGGTCAACGGCATCCTGTGGAACCAGCAGCTCGCCAGCGCCGACCACGATCTCACCCGCGACACCTACCGCCAGCAGACCGACGCCCAACTGGGCGGCGGGGCCGCCGCGTCCGCGGTGGGGCTGGGGATGCTGATCGGCGGCGGCGTGATGGTCGCGCCGCAGAAGGGCGGTGCTGCGGTGGCGTTCGCAACCAGGTTCTGAACCGAGTCGACGGGCGCACGCGCCCATGGGGGACACGATGCGTTGGTGGTGTTCGGTGGTGGTGATGGCGACGGCGGCCTGCTCGCTCCCGTCCAACTTCGACAGCAAGCTGTCCGAAGCCGTGGATGGCGCCGAGGACACGGACGCGGCCTCCCTCGGCGACCTCAACGCCCTGGCCTCCGACCTGGCGTCCGCCATCGCGCGCATCGAGGCGCTGGAGACCGAGAACGCCACGCTTAAGCAGCAGATCCAAACCGCGGGCACCGGGTTGCTCGACCGTGTCACCGCGCTGGAAGACAACGACGGCCTTCCCGCCGACATCCTCCGCGACGACGACATCGGCACTACCCTCGTGGCCAAGTCCGACGTCGACACCCTGACCGGACGGGTCGACACCCTCGAAGGGCAGACCTGGGTCCAGGACAGCGACCTCGACGCGTTCTACACCAAGACCGAGTCCGACAGCCGCTACCTGCAGTCCTCCGATCTCTCCGGCTACGCCACCCAGAGCTGGGTCCAGAGCCAGGCCTACGCCAGCGCCTCCACGGTCAGCACGCTCACCAGCGACGTGACGGCCCTCGAAGACGAGGCCGTGCGGCTCCTCAGCCAGAGCGAGACCTGGGAGGTCGGCCCGGTGGGGCGTGAGTTCCAGACCCCACAGGAGGCCCTCGACGCCCTCGATCACTACCGGCTCGCCAACGATGTCGTCCTCACGATCGCGCTCGACAACGCCGATTACGCCATGACCGAATCCCTGGAGATCACCCACCCCGACGGCGACCGCATCCACCTCATCGGCAATGTCGCCAACCCCGCTGCGGTGCGCATGATGTGGACCGGCGACGTCGACGGCGTCGTCGTCCGAAATGGCAACAGCCTGGGACTGCTCGACGGCGTGACGCTCGATGGAGACCGAGCGAGCGGAACCGATCGGGCTGGGGTCCTCTCCGATCGCGGTGCCGTCGTCGGCCTTGGAGACCACGTCGTCGTCGCGGACTGGAACGACGGGGTCCACGCGCGGCACGGTGGCACGGTCATTGGCGGATCGGGCGGTGTCGAGATCGACAACGTCGAGTCCGGCGTGCGTTCGACCCACAATGGGTTCGCGTTCGTCTTGGCGCCCATGATCACAAACGCCCACACGGGGGCATACGCCGCCTACCGGTCCGCCCTGAACATCACCGGAGCCACCATCGAGGGTGCCACCGTCGGGCTCCAAGTGGCCCACGCCTCCGACGGCCGATCCGGCGACGCCCACTTCGGCACCATCAGCCAGACCGCCATGTTCGCCACACAGGCAAGCTCCATCTACGCGTCGGACTCCACGTGCGAAGACGTCACCGGGACCCTCTTCTATTCCCACTACCGGTCCTCGATCGTCGGAGCGCGGGTGGCATGCTCGGGAGTCCTTGGCACCGGGGCTCGAACCAGCAGCATGTCCTACATCTACAGGGATGACTGGTCCGTTCAGAACGCGACGACTCCGATCTACGGCGGCGAAAGTATCGGCGTGCCACTCAACGACAACTCCTACATCGAGTGACCCCCCCATGCGCCTCCTCCCCCTCGCCCTCCTCGCCGCCTGCTCGCTCCCGTCCGACTTCGACACGAAGCTGTCCGAGGCCGTGGATCGCGCCGAGGACACCGACGCGGCCTGGCAGCTCCAGCAAGCCCAGGAGCAGATCGAGGACCTCCAAGGAAAGCTCGACGCCGTCGAGGCAGACCTCAACGCCCTGATGGCGGTGGTGGGGTCCACGGGCGGCAACACGCTGGCCGGGCTCGGGTGCTCGGCCGGACAGGTCCCG
>JAUHWK010000236.1 GCA_030424555.1 bacterium
GCGTGAACCAGCTCCAGTGCGGCGCGATCGATATGTTGTAACAGTGCATCCAGAGTCAGCTGTTGTGAATCATAATGAATTTGCAGCGAGCGAATGCCCGGCGTCAGCTCACAGATGCCGGGCAGGGGGTTTTCCTCAAACCACAGCATCAGCGCATGCACCTTGAAGCGACGTTCGATATCCAGTTCCTGCGGGCCCAGTTCGATCAATAAAAAGTGATCGCCGGCGAGCCTGCAGACCACGCGCGACAACCTGCGCCAGTCGGTCGCGGACCTCTTCGCCGTCGAGCAGGCGATCGTCGACAACCTCGACGTCGACGGCAGCGCGGTGATCGTCGCGGACGACTTCGACCCGTCGCGGATCCACGTCGTCGGGCAGTCGCTCGGCGCGAACGTGGCCGCGATCTTCCACGCGGTGGACGACGGCGTCGTGCTGAGCGCGACGCTCGCCGTGCCGGGCGGCGGCCGCCGGGTCGTCGGGCGGTTGGTCGCCACCGCCGGCCTCGCGGTCGCCTCCGGACACGCGGCCCAGCTCGTCGCGGCTGAGCGCGAGGTTGCGGCCCTCGACACGCGTCGTGAGGTCCGTGCGCATGCGGTCGGCGAGCTCTTCCTTCTCCGTGTTCGCGATCTGCTCGAAGTCGAGCGAGTCGAGAAGTTCCTGCTGGAGGTCCTTCTTGATCCGCTCGTACTCAGCGGAGGTCGGGCCCGCGTCGTTCTTCAGGTCCAGCGCGGGACCCGCGTCTGGCTTGCGGTCCTTCTTCTCGTTCTTGATCCGGTCGAGCATGCGACTGGAGGACATGGGCACTCACTCACGGCAGGGCGGGACAGCGGGGGCGCGGACCTCGACGATGCCCGCGCCGGAAGGCGGTGGGCCGCCAACCGGTCTGGGATGGTACCTCAGTTCGAGAACAGCCGGGAGAAGATGCTGTTGCTCTTGCGCGAGGTGGCCGCCGACTCGGACAGATCGGCGTCGTCGCTGAGGAGCCCGACCAAGCGACCGATCTCGAGCACGACCTCGGCGCGGGGGTGCAGCTCACGCAGGAGCTTGCCCTCGTTGACCGCCTGATCGACGCGCCGGATGTCGTCGGGGATGATGCCGACCACCTTGGCCCCGAGGTTGGCCTCGATCTGCTCCGCCGTGAGGTACGGCTGGCGGGGCATGCGGTTGACGACCAGGTGGATGTGCTGGCGGTCGACGCCGCGCGACAGCAGCGACTTGAACGTGCGGTGGGCGTCGCGCACACTCACGACATCGGGGGTGGTGACCAGCAGCACGTGGTCGGCGACGCGCACGGACACGTCGTTGCGGTCGTTGATGTCGCTTCCGGCGTCCACGATGATGTACTGGTAGCCCTGGGCCGCCGCGTTGATGATGTTGAACACATCGTCGGCGTTGAAGTCCTCGATGCGGTCGAGGTCGTCGGGCTGGCAGAGCAGGTGGACCTTGGAGCCGTGCACGAGCGTGTGGCCGGAGAGCATGCGCTCGTCGACCTGGGCCGCGCGGGGGAGGAGCTCGGCGATGGTCTCGCTCGCGTTGACGTCCATCAGCGCGGCCAGGTCACCCTTGGCGAAGTCGAGATCCATGCAGAGCACGCGGTGGATCCCGGCGAGCTCGGCCGCGAGGTGGGCGGAGAGCAGCGTGGTGCCGACGCCCCCCTTGGATCCCACGACGGTGACGACCATCGCGTTGCCGGTGTCCTGCAGGTTGCGGCTGGCAGCCTTGCCCACCGCGCTGCGCAGCTGGTCGGCGTCGTCGGGGAGGACGACGAACTCCTCGAAGCCAACGCGCATCGCGGTGAGGATGATGTCGGCGTCGCGGGAGCGAGCCACGGCGATCAGGGTGAGGCCAGGGGCCTCCATCCGGATCTCCTTGGCGAACGCCACCGCCGCACTCTGGTCACCGTCGATCCCGACGAGGGCGACGTTGGGCATCATGCGGACGAGGTGGTCGACCCCCTCGTCGAAGCCCACGGCGCTCGCGGGAAGCACGGCCTCGGCCGAGAGGGCCTGGCGGATGTGCTCGAACAGCTCGTCGTCGATCGCGACGAGTCCGACACTGGCATTGGAGTTCGGAGTGCCTTCTGCGCGCACGGGATCCCCTCGATCAGCGGTGGAGGCCGATGATGCCGGTTGGCGCCACCGTACGGGAGTGGTCCCGGCGATCCATTCCCAGCAGGAACAGCTTGAGATCGCTGGGGTTGTTGTCCTCGGTGGTGCCGAGGATCGGCGGGACCTCGTCCTCGGCCATCGGGCGGACGAGGCGCGGCGTGATGTACACCATCACCTCGAGCTCCTCGCGCTGATGGCGCACGGTGCGGAACAGGGCGCCGAGCACCGGGATGCGGCCGAGGCCAGGGACGGCCTGGCGGCTGAAGGTGGTCGTCTCCTGCATCAAGCCCGCGATGGCGAAGGTCATGCCGGACTGGAGCCGGACGTGGGCCTTGACGCGCCGGGTGGAGAACGCCGGCACGGTACCGCCGGACAGCGGGACCGAGTTGGCGGGATCGAGCTCGGACAGCTCGAGGTCGACCTGGATGTCGATCAGGTCGTCGGCGAGCACGGTCGGGATGAACAGCATCCGGGTACCGAAGTCGCGGAACTGGACGTTCGGGATGCCCTGCGGGTTCGGGACGACGACCGGAACCTCACCGCCGCTCAGGAACTCCGACTTCTGGCCCGACAGCGACACCAGCGTGGGCTGGGCGAGGATCTTGCCCATGTCGTGCCCATCGAGGACGTTCATCACGCCCAGGATGTTGATGCCCTGGGTGACGTAGCCGAGGACGTTGTAGCCGGTGGTGGTCAACGGGAACGGCTGGAGCTGTGAGATGGACCCGAGGCCGCTCTGGGGCAGGGTGGCGAGGTTGTTGAACACACCCGCACCGGCCTGGGGCAGGGACCACAGCACGTTGACACCCATCTGGCGCAGCGCGGAGCGGTTGACCTCGGCGTAGATGACCTCAAGCTGGACCTGGTGGTCGCCGCCGACCTTCATCAGGTTGACGAACTCCTCGTCGTACATGCGGGCGACCATCGCCACCTGCTCGAGGGTGTCGAGATCGGGGACGTCGCCGTCGACCACGATGCGGCCATTGAGCGGGTAGACGCGGGGGGGCGCGTCCGGGAGGATCGCCTGGACCCGACGGGTGAGGTCGGACAGGTCCTGGTGGACCGTGATCTCGTAGATCAGCGGGGGCTCATCGGACCCGAACTGGATGACGAGGTCGGTGGAGCCGATGGCCGCGCCCTGGATCTGCCACTTGGTGGCGGTGCCGAGCTGGACGACGTCGGCGATCTCCGGGTTGGTGATCGAGATGGCGCGCGGAACCCGCGGGGTCTCGAGCACGATGCTCTTGTTGAGCTCGATGTCGAGCCAGTCGGAGCCATCGGCGAGGCCCTGACTGGACCCGGCCTCCTGGGCGAGCGCCGCGGGAGCGGCGGTGCCGAGGGCCAAGCTGATGGCGACGAGCGACGGGGAGATTCTCATCATGAGCGCGTTCCTCGAGAGGTCGTGCGGGAGGCACCCCGCAGGCGGGGCACGGGACGGTTCGGATCAGCCGTGGGCGCGGAGGCGGTCGGGCTGGGGAGTGGGGGCGCGACCCTGGGCGCCGTCGGACGCGGAGCGATCGTTGGACTCGATCGCGGTGACGTCGATGTCGTTGCGCAGGGTGAGCGAGATGTCACAGGTACCGAATGCGTGCTTGACCAAGCCGGCGTCCTTCGGGGACAGGGCCAGGGTGACGGACGGGGTGGTGCGACCACCGCCGCCCTTCCCGCCCTCGGCCTCGACGTCGTAGCTGATCGAGACCATACGATCGTTGACCGCCAAGACGGACACCGCTTGCAGCAGGGTGCGAACCTCCGGCGGCTCGGCGCGCGAGCAGACGGCGATCACATCGACGAAGTTGCCGGGGTTCACGAAGCCGGACACCGCGGAGGCGCCCCGGAGCGGAACCTGGAGCGCGCGCATCCCGCGGGGGATGATCGCGGGCAGGCCGATGCCGGCCTCCGGCGCGGCCAAGCGCTCCTCGCGAATGAACTCGCCACCGAGGATGCGCTCGGAGGCGACGCGGCCCACGACCTCTTCGGCCGTGCGGAACACGTCGTCGGGGATGTTGTCCTTCGGGAGCTCGCGCTCGCGAAGGTCGTCGGCCGTGATCGTCCACCCCGGAGGGATGTCCGCCGCAGCGACCACGGTCGTGTCCTTTTCGATCGGGCGTTGGGCCGCCGCGATGTCTTTGGTCTTGTCCTGGATCATGCCGCTGATGATGTACGCGGACACCACCGCGACGATGGTCGCGACGAGCAGGATCAGGATTCCACGAAGGCGGGAGTTCATTCGCTCTCCTCGCGGCGTGCACAGATGGGGGCAGGCACGCGAACGCCCGCATCGTACACCAGTGCGATGGATCGTGACACGTCAGGTGGCCGAGGAGGGGGGGGAGGGTGCGCAGGAATCCCGCTCCGAGGCGAGGTCCGAGCCGTCCCATCGAAGACGCAGCGTTCCGCGCGCGGTGGCGTCGAGCACGTCGCGCAGGAGCGCATTCTGCCAGGGCGCCAGGATCGCGGTGGTGCGGAGGGGGTCGAGGCCCGTGGCGGCGAGGGCGTGCGCGGTACGGTCGGGCAGCGCAAGCGACCCCGAGAACCCCTGGGCGGCGCCCGTCGCGTCGGCCGCCATTCGGAGCCACGCGCGCAACCGATCGGCGGGGCCGTCGGGGGGACACAGTGCGGGTTCTGGGAGCGCGGCGGAGGCGGCGAGGGTGTCGATGATGGCGGCGCCGTGCTTGCGGACCAGGCCAGGCCGGATGCGGCGATCGTCTTCGAGGGCCAGCGGCGAGGTGGGACGGGTGCGGGCCAGGCGTCGGAGCAACGCGTCGTTGAGGATGTAGCCGGTCGGGCGGTCCAGCCGACGTGCCTCCGCGTCGCGCCACACCATGAGGGCCTGGACGGCGCGTGCCTCGTCGGGGTGCCGGGCGCGGGTGGCCACATCGCGCCACGCCTCGTCGTCAAGGGTGGTGGACAGGGACCGTGCGCACCGGTCGGCACAGGCCTGGTGGGCGATCGCGGTGCGCGCGCGCGCGTCGACGGCATCCCACAGGACGTCGGCCAGGGCCCGCAGGTGGCGAACATCGTCGGCCGCATACCGGAGCTGGGCCTCGTCGAGCGGCCGAGCGCTCCAGTCCGACAGGGTCGCACCCTTGTCGGCCGTGACCCCGAGGTGGCGCTGGAGCAGGTCGGCGAGCGACGCGGGGTACCGGGTGGTGGTCAGGCCGGCGAGGACCTGGGTGTCGTCGATCCGGGCCGGAAGGCCACCCAGGGCGTCTTGCAGCAGGACGACGTCGCGGTCTCCGGCGTGCAGGATCCATCGGGGAGCGTGCCGGAGGACGGGCGCGAGGATCGCCATGGCGTCGGCGGCGCGCGGGTCGAGCAGGAGCGGTGGGGCGTCGGGGATCGCCAGCTGGATCAGCCACAGCTGGGGCTGGTAGCACCCCTCGGCGTGGAACTCGGTGTCGAGGGCGATCGCGTCGGCCGCGGCGATGCGATCGCGCCAAGCGGCCGCGAGGGGGGCCTGGTCGATCCAGACGGGGGGCGCGGTGCTCATCCGGCCTCCGTCTCGACACCGGGCTCGGCCGGCGTGTGGGTCCATCCGGTCTGGATCATCCAGCCTTGGCGCTGGGCGTGCTGGCGCAGGCGGGCGTCGTGCCCGTCGATCAAGAGCACATGGTCGGACAAGGTCATCATCGCGAGGTCGGACGAGGAGTCGCCGGCGACGAGCTGGGGGGCCCGCCCGATGCGCTCCTGCACGACGGTGGCCTTGCCCTCCTCATAGGTGGGGGGGCCGTCGAGCGCGTCCTGCATCACGCCAGACGGGTCCACCTGCAGGGTCATCCCGTGGACGCGGTCGGGATCGATGCCGACGTGGGGCGCCATCGCGCGCACCAGGCGTCCGGGAGAGGCCGTGACCACGTGGACGTCCCACGCGTGCGCGATGAGCGTGCGGATGAGGTGTTCCATCGGTGGGCGTGCCTGGACGAGGCCATCCGAGAGCGCGTCGTCCACGACCCCGCGCACGAAGGCGTCGAAGCGCGCGACGGTCCACCCGGCGTACCAGCGCGTGATCTGCGGGTACGCGACCGGTCGTCCGTGGGCGGTGAGCAGGTCGAAGTAGTCGTCGTGCCAGGTGGTGCCTTGCTCGGCGTCCGAGCGTCGGAGCATCGCGAGCGACAGGTCGCCCTGCACGACGGTGTCGTCCCAGTCGAACACGGCGAGGGGGCGCGCGCCGGGCGGATGGGGTGCGTCGAGTA
>JAUHWK010000237.1 GCA_030424555.1 bacterium
ACAACGACGCCCAGGCCGACTTCTTGTACCGAAAGACGCTGGAGGTCCTCGACGAGGAGACCAGCCCGATCGGGGTGGAGCGGGCCGGGGACGGGTGAGCGTCAGGGCACCAGGCGGACGTCGGCCGTGGGATCTTCCTCGCGCACGGCGAGGGCCAGGGCGGCGAGCGCATCGGGGTCCCCCTCCAGCCCATCGACCAGCCCACGCAGGGCGGCGACCGGGCGGGTGGTGCTCGCGATCAACGCGGCCTCTCCAGGGGCGTGCAGGCGGAACCCCCCATCGCCGGTGGCGACCTGCGCCTTGTCCACGGGGGAGTGGCCGTCGAGGACGACCTCCAGGCCATCGTCTCCCTGTCGGACCACCAACACGTGGGCGAGGTCGTCGACGTCGAACGACAGCCACACCCCCTGCCGCGCGGGCACAGCCTGGACCGTGAGCGGGAAGGGGTGGTCTCGACGGGCCCCCTCGGCCATCGCCCACTGCACGGTCCCCACGGCGAGCGCTGCCACCGCCGCGACCCCGACCCACCACGGCGCCGCGGAGGGCGGAGCCGGCAGCGCCGCCGGGAGCTCGCCGAGCCCGTCGATCGTGCCCCACCGCACCTGACGCAGCGCGGCCGGTACCTGACGGGGTCCTGGACCCAGCGGACCCGCCGCCGACCACCGCCCCTCCAGCACCAGGTGGGCACCCCGGACCTCGTCGCGGGTGGGCCAGGCCGTGCGCGCCCGATCCGCCAGGATCCCGAAGATGGCCTGGGCGTCGGGCGCGTGGACCAGCAGCACCTCGTCGCCCAGCGGGAACGACGCGGGAAACACGGTCCGAAGCCGGGACCGACGGTGGCGTGTCTCCGGGGTGAGCTGGAGCGCCACCACCGGCATCACCCCTTCCGGCCGCGCCCGATACGACGGGGGCACCAGGTCCGCCCGCGCGACGTGGTCGTCGTTGACCAGCGACCACGCCCGCGCCGACCGCACACACGCCCGCACCGCGTCGGGGCGCTGCCCGTCCACCACGTCCAGCAACGACGGCGCGGGCTGCATCCCCACCTGCGCCAGGCGGTGGATCAAGCCGTCCATCCGATCGTCGGCCCAGCCATCCACGGGGCGCCCCGCCTGCCGGGCCACCTCCCGCAGCGTCTCCCGCAAGCCCTCTCGGGCCGCCTCCAGGCCCAACCGGTCCGCCTCCTCGTACTTGTCGGCCAGCCGATGCAGCGGGACCCCGTCCGCGTAGTGCTTCCACAGCACCAAGCGCGCGATCGGGGGCAGCCCGGTGAACAGGGCGTCGCGCCAGCGCTGGGGCAGGGGGTGGTCGTCGTCCTCCGGGAACCGCGGCCGCCACGGGCGTCCCTCGGCCTGGGCGACCCACGCCCGCACCAGGCGCTCCGCCAGGTCCTCGGCCTGATGGACCGCCGTGCCCGGCGCGAGGTGCCACAGCACGTGCTCGCGGGCATCGCGGAGGCGATCGCGGGTGATCCGGATCCCTTCCCGCCGAAGCGTCCACGCCACGCGCACGGTGATCGCCGCCCAGGCCTGCGTGATCACGTCATGCTCAGGCGCCGCCATCGCTCCTCCAACCCCCCGATCACCCCGTCCCTCGGCCCTGTCCACCTTCCGGGACACGGTGGGCGATCCCACCCCGCAGATCGCGGTCCCTCGGGCGATCCCGCCCCCCAGCCGCTCCGGGTTGGACGGATCGTTGACCCGGATCGAGCACGCCGCGCGATCGGCACACCGCATGCATGATACAGACGTCAGAGCTTGTCTTCCCGACGTCGGCCCCCCGCGCGCAGCCCCGCGTGGTGCCCCCGTCGACGCCTCCCCCGCGGAGGCGGACCCTGGATCCCCGACGAGCGCCCGGAGGTATGCCTTGACGCAGGCCGAGATCGCCACGCCGCACGTCGTCCAGCTCGACCCGGATCACCCCGGCTTTCGCGACCCCGCGTACCGGGCCCGCCGCGACACGATCGCCCGCATCGCGCTCCAGCACCGGTTCGGCGACCCCATCCCCGACGCCCCGTACACCCCCGGGGAGCAAGAGGTCTGGCGTGCCGTCTGGGAGGAGCTGGGCCCCAAGCACACGGTGTTCGCCGCCACCCCGGTGCTCGACATCCTCGACCGATTCCCCCTCGACCGCACCACGATCCCGCAGCTGTCCGAGGTCAACGCGCGCCTGCAGGACGCCACCGGGTTCAGCATGGAGCCGGTCGCCGGGCTGATCGACGCCCGCGACTTCCTCGCGGCCCTCGGCCGTGGGTTCTTCTGCTCCACCCAGTACATCCGCCACGCCAGCGTGCCGCTGTACACGCCCGAGCCCGACATCGTCCACGAGCTGGTGGGCCACGCCGCCCTGCTCAGCGACCCCGTGCTCGCGGGCCTTCAGCGCCTGATGGGCGAGCAGGTGGCGGGCGCGTCCCCCACCGAGGTGCAGCGTCTGATCCGGGTGTACTGGTACACCATCGAGTTCGGCGTGCTGTGGGAGGACGGCGTGGTCAAGGCGTACGGCGCCGGCCTGCTCAGCTCGTTCGGGGAGCTCGACCAGATCCGCAACGGCCCCGACCTGCGGGCCTGGAACCTGCACGAGATGGCCCAGGTCCCCTACGACCCCACCCAGTACCAGGGCACCCTGTGGGTCGCGCCCAGCTGGGAGCGCCTGCAGACCGACCTGCAGGCCTGGTACGCCGACGGCGGCTGGCGCGACCGCCACTACACCAACCCGTCCGCCGAGGCCTGATCCCGGTCACTCCCCGGGGCAGTGGGCCTGGATCGCCTGGAGGAACGGGCTCCACACCCGGGGCACGTCCCAGGATCGACGCACGTCGTTGACCAGCAGCGCGAACACGAACCCGCGGGTCCTCGGGCACCCCACCACCCCGGCCAGGGCCTTGACCCCGGACACGGTGCCGGTCTTGACCCGGATGGTGCCGGCGTTGTCGTCGTCGCGGCCCGGGCGCCGCGCGGTGCCGTCCACCCCCCAGATCGACAGGCTCGCCTCGAGGTCGGACGCGATCCGGGGATCGGTCAGGCCGACCCGCAGCACCTCCGCCACCTGCGCGGGCGTCATCCGACCGCTCACGGTCAGGCCCGATCCATTGAACAGCACGGCCTTGTCGAGGTCGATCCCGCGGGCGGTGAGGGTGTCGTGCACCAGCCGAACCGCGCCCTCCGCACTCCCGTCGTCGAGCACGCGGGCGGCCGTCGACCGCAGCAGGTGCTCCGCGATCGGGTTGGAGCTCCACTTGTTCTGCAGCGACAGCAGCGCCCCGATCGGCAGGGACGCGAAGCGGGTGACGACCTTGGCGTCGCCCGGCACCGGCCCCACCACGGTCGGGCCCTGGATCGACCCACCCAGCGCGGTGAACAACGTCTGAAACAGCGACGCGGCGTACCGGCCTGGATCGCCGACGCCCAGGTAGTCGCGGAAGGGCTCCGCATCGACCGCCATCCCGCCGGTCACCCGGACCACCTCGCGCGTGCCCTTGGTCACCCGCTCCAGCGTCACCCGGCGGCGCGCGCGCGGGCCCTGCGTGACCGCCTCGTTGACGACCTCGAGGTGGGGGACCGGCCACTCCAGGCGGACGTCCAGGGGCGCGCCTTCCTCGGGCCCCGGCCCGATCTCCAGGGCGAAGGCGTTGTAGTTGGCGCTCAGCCCGCTCACGGGGGCCGCGTAGGGTGGGGACTCCGGCTCCTCCGTGCCCTTGGGCCACCCGGGGACCGGGGCGGGGGGGCCGACCGGACCGTGGTCGATCACCAGCCCCCCTTTGACCGTCTTCACACCAGCGTTCCGTACGTCCAACGCCAGCTTCCACATGCGCTCGAGCACCAGACCCGGATCGCCACCTCCCTGGAGGACCAGGGCGCCGTCGACCACCCCGTCCTCCAGCGGCCCCGTGCGCCACACGGTGGTGCTGAGGGTGTCGCTCGCATCCCGGTGCGACAGCACGACGACCGACGTGATCACCTTCTGCACGCTGGCCGGGTTCATCGGCCGATCCGCGTTCTGCGCCAGCACCATGCGCCCGGTGTGGAGATCGACGACCGCGAGCCCGACGGTGGCGCCCTCCAGCGCCTCGTCCGACAGGGCCACGTGCACGTCGCCCTCCAACGTCCCCGGCGCCGGGGCGCCTTCCCCGAGCAGGCGCTCCACATCGAGGACCAGCTCGCGGCGCACGACCTCGCCCGCCCGGAGCGCCATCGCCGTGCCGAAGCACGCCCGCGCGCCCGCCTTCCACACCGCCGCGTCGTGGCCGCCGCCAGGCACGGTCCACAGGTCGACCCGCGCCCCCGCCGCCTCCAGCGACTCCGCGAACCCCGCGGCCCGGGACCACGGCACGACCGCGTCGTCCTGTCCGTGGATCAACAGCACGCGCTGCCCCCGGAGCCGATCCGCGTGGCGCACCGGATCGACCGCGGCCCACCCGTCGGCGTGCTCGGTGCGCTCCCCCAGGATCTGCGCATGGACTCGGTACTCACCGGTGGACGGGTCCAGCGCATCCAGGTCCCATGCCCCCGACATGCCACACAGCGGCGGGATGCCCCCGACCAGCCCCGGGAAGGCCTGTGGCACCGCCACCGCCCCGCGCGCGCCGGTGGACGCGCCGAACAGCAGCGACAGCGGACCGTCCCGCGCCACCAGCCACGGCACGATCGCCTCGGCGACGAAGGTGCCCCCGCCCACGGTGCACTCCGGGCCACACCAGCGCCGATCGGGCTGCGCCTGCTCGGTCAGCACCGGCTCATAGATGCTGGGGCCCATCGACACGATCGCGACCGGGACGCGGTGTTGATCGGCGAGCGAGGCGACGTCGGTCTGGGCGATGAACTCGCGGGGATCCCGGTTCCATCCCGTGAACCCCAGCGCCGCACCCCGCGACACCGACTCGGGACGGTACACCCACACGGTGGCCTGCACGGTCTCGCCCCCGAAGCGTGAGGACAGCACGGTGCGGGTCCAGGCGTCGTCGGACACGGTCTCCCGCGCCTCCTCCACGACCTCGACCGGCGCGGCCTCGGCAGGCGCCACGCCCCCCGATCCCCACGCCACCATCGCCGCCACCATCCGCCGCGTCCGGGTTCGCACGCGCACGTCTCCTCCGGGGTCCATCCCCTCGACCCGCTCGGCCCGGCCTAACGTCCGCACCCGGCCCCCGGGCAGGTCATCCATGCGCGGCGCCCAGGTCCTCCAGCAGGGCCGCACGCTGGGCCTCCGAGGGCAGACCCATGCCATCGACGTACCCGAACACGTCCCGCGCCGGGCGGCTGTCGAACCGTCCCTGGAGGATCTCCAGCGCCGACAGTGGGACCCACGCCGGGTGGGCATGGCCCGCCGCGTGGGACAGCTCCAGCACCTCGTGCCGAAGGGTCTGGACGTAGCGGGCGAAGCGCTCCGCCTTGAGCGGGACGTCGATCCCCCGCTCCAGCCACCGGTTCTGGGTGGCGACCCCGGTGGGACACCCGCCGGTGTGACAGCGCTGGGCCTGGATGCAGCCGATCGACAGCATCGCCTCCCGCGCGACCGACACCGCATCACAGCCCATCGCCATCGCCAGCAGCGTCTGCTCGGGGAAGCCCAGCCGCCCCGAGCCGATCCAGACCACGTCCTGCGCGATCCCCTCCTCCCAGAAGATCCGGTACACCGAGGAGAACGCGAGCTTGAACGGCATCGCGACGTGGTCGGAGAACGACAGGGGTGCCGCGCCCGTCCCCCCCTCGGAGCCGTCGATCTGGATGTGGTCCGGGCCCGTGCCCGTCTCCCGCATCCGCCGCGCGAGCGTGCGCCAGAAGTCCAGGTCTCCGACCGCGCTCTTGATGCCCACCGGCAGCCCGGTCCGGTCCGCCATCCGCTCGATCAGGTCCAGCAGGCCGTCGACGTCGGAGAAGGTGGGGTGGCAGGAGGGACTGACGACGGTCTTTCCGACCTCGACGCCCCGGATGGCCGCGATCTCGGGCGTGACCTTCGCCGCGGGCAGCACCCCGCCCTTGCCGGGCTTCGCCCCCTGGCTGAGCTTGATCTCCAGGGCGCGCACCGGGGCGGACGCGCAGCGCGCGACCAGGCGATCCAGGTCCGGGTGGCCCTGCGCGTCGCGCGCCCCGAACCAGCCGGTGCCCAGCTGCCAGATCAGCTCGCCACCCTGGAGGTGGTGGGGGCTGACCCCGCCCTCGCCGGTGTTGTGCAGGCACCCCGCCTGGGCCGCCCCCCGGTTGAGCGCCTCGACCGCCCGACCGGACAGCGAGCCGAAGCTCATCGCGCTGAGGTTGACGATCG
>JAUHWK010000238.1 GCA_030424555.1 bacterium
GTGAGCAGGTCGAAGTAGTCGTCGTGCCAGGTGGTGCCTTGCTCGGCGTCCGAGCGTCGGAGCATCGCGAGCGACAGGTCGCCCTGCACGACGGTGTCGTCCCAGTCGAACACGGCGAGGGGGCGCTCGCCGGGCGGATGGGGTGGGTCGAGCAGGGCGTCGAGGCGTGCGTACACATCCGGGGACCATCCCTCGGGGGACAGGCGGGACGCGGAGGCGGGCGTGTCCACGGGGGCTCCGGGAGGCGGGGGGTGTCGTTGGCACGTTGGACGGCGTCCGGCCACCCGCCGCAGGGGCGCCCGAGACCGGTCAGCGGTCGAACATGCGCTCGAAGAGCTGGTAGTGGTCCGGGTTCCACCCGAGCCGCCGGTAGGCGTCGATGGCGCCGGTGTTCGTCTTGTCGACGTACAGGCGCAGCCCAGCGACGCCCTGCGCCCGTGCGGTGGCTTCGACGTGGTCGAACAACGCGCGCAGGACGCCCCGACGCCGCCACAGGGTGGGGACGAACACGCTCTGGATCCACCACACCTGGGTGTCGCGCCAGTCGCTCCACTCGGTCGTGATCATCAGCTGACCGACCGGGAGGCCTCCGCCGATCTCGGCGACCACATAGGTGGCTTCCCCCTGCTCGATGCCGTGTCGGACGCCTGCCTCGGAGACGGTGACGTCGAGGGAGAGGTCCTCGGTCTCCTCGGCCATGTGCCGATTCCAGGCCGCGAGGCGGGGGACGTCCTCGAGGACGGCTTCTCGGCACCCGACGGTGGACCAGGCGGCGCGCAGGGCGACGCGGTCCAGCTTGCCCATCGCGTTGCGCGGCAGCGCGGGAACGCAGGCGAGGTGGTGGGGGATCTTGTACGCCGCGAGCTGGGTGCGCAGGCTGGCGAGGAGGCTGCGCCCGGCGGACGGGTTGGGACCGACCACGCTGGCGACGGGGACCTCCCCGAGGTCGGGGTCTGCCATCCCGGTCACGCCGGCCTCGACCACGCCGGGAAGCGTCGCGAGCGCGGCTTCGACCTCCGCTGGGTAGACGTTGAAGCCCCCGGAGATCACCAGCGCGCTGCGTCGCCCTCGGATCGTGATCCGGCCCTCGGCGTCGCGCGAGACGAGGTCGCCCGTGTGCATCCAGCCGGATCGGAGGGCGTCCGCGGTGGCGTCGGGCCGTCCTTCGTAGCCGTCGAACACGCTGGGACCGCGGATCAGCAGCTCGCCGACCGTGTCGTCGGAGACCGCCTCGCCGTCGGGGCCCACGACGCGAGCCTCCACAGAATCCAAGGGAGTGCCCACGGTGCCATCGTGCGGATCGGTGGGATCGTCGGACAGCACGATCCCGATCTCGGTCATGCCGTACCGCTGGATCAGCGGGACGCCGGTGCGGTCCCGGAACGCGCGCTGCTCGTGGGCGGACATCGGGGCGGAGCCGGACGCCGCGAACCGCAGCGATCGCGGCAGGTCCAGTGCCTCCTGAGCCATCAAGCGCCGGTAGTGGGTGGGCACGCCCATCATCACCGTCGCGTGGTGGTGGTGCATCGCGGCCAGGGTGTCGTCGACGTCGAACCCATCGAGCCACACGGTCTGACCACCGCAGGCGAGCAGGCCGTACTGTGCCACGACCAGACCATGGATGTGGAACAGGGGCAGGGTGTGGACGAGGACGTCGTCGGGTCCAAGGTGCCAGCGGGCCGCCAGGGCGTCGATCGTCGCCGACAGGGCGCGGTGCCGCAGCGGGACGACCTTGGGCGCGCCCGTGGTGCCGGACGTGCTCCCGAGCAGGGCGATGGCGTCCCCGGACACGGCAGGCCGCGCCGCGGCGTGGGCGGGCGGGTCGATCTGGAGGATGGCGTCCCGAACCGCCTGCGCGCCAAGGCACCGGCGGCCGTCGACATGCGCCACGCCCTCCCCGGTGAGCACCGCGAGATCGGGACGGATCGCGGCGAGGGCGCGCGCGACCTCTTGCGCAGGAGAGCGGGGATTGTGTGGGGCGGTGGCGATGCCCAGCCGCAGCGCCGCGAGGTGCAGCGCGAACAGCACGGGATCGCGTGGGACCTGCCACAGCAGCCGGGACCCGGCCTCCAGCCCTTGGCCTAGCAACCAGTGCGCTGCCTGGTCGACCGTGTGGGCGAGGTGGGACTGGGTCCAGGGGGTGTCGTCGACCACCAGGACCGTCCGGCCGGGCGACGGTCCTGGTGCGAGCAGGCGCGCCGCGAGCGTCACCGGTGGGTCCGACGCCGACGGAGCCCCACAATGGTGAGGCACGCGACGAAGACCGAGGGTGCGGCGTCTCCGCTCTGGCAGCCTTCGCAGGCCTTGTCGCCTGCGCCGCTGGACCCATCGAGGCCGTCGCAGTCCTGGTCGATGCCGTCCCCGTCGGGATCGTCGGCCCCTGGATGGATGGACGCCTCGGCGTCGTCGCAGTCTTCGCCGCCCCACGCGGGGGGGTAGTGACGGTCCCCGTCGGCGTCGAAGTCGTCGAGCCGGGCGCAGTCGAACACCTCGCCGTCGTACGGGGCATCCGGCGCGCCTGGGAAGCGATCCGCGCGGGTGTCGTCGCAGTCCTCGCAGGCCGGAAGGCCGTCGCTGTCGCCGTCGTCCGGGCCCACCACCCCATCGCAGTTCGCGTCGAGCGCCCCGGGCTCGCAGGCCTCGGGGGCGCCTGGGAACACGTCGGGGTCGTCGTCGTCGCAGTCCCGGCCGTCGCGGACCATGCCGTCGGGCTGCTCGCAGGAGACCGTCGGGCTGGCGGAGCGGTCCCCGCTGCCGTCCCCGTCGCGGTCGGGGAACCAGGTCGCGGCCGGCATCGGGGCGGGATCGCGATCGATCGTCCCGTCGCAGTCGTCGTCCAGGCCGTTGCAGACCTCGTCCGCCAGGGGGTGTACCGCGCCGTTGTCGTCGTCGCAGTCGTCGGGGCTGGTCGCCCAGCCGGGGAGGGTGGCGCACGCGCTGGTGGACACGGCGGGGTCGCCCGCGCCATCGCCGTCCCGGTCCTCGTACAGCACGAGCTGGCCGACCGCGTCGGCGCCATCGGCGGTGCCGTCGCAGTCGTCGTCGATGGGGAAGGCGTCGTTGCAGATCTCGGTGGCGCCCGGGTTCACGTCGGGGTCGGCGTCGTCGCAGTCGCCATCGCGGTCGGCCCAGGCGGCGCCGGGGCTGTCGCAGTCGACGACCTCCGAGCCGTTGGCCACACCCCACGTGTCGCGATCCACGTCGGGGTACCACACGACCTCGGTGCCCCCGCCTGGGCACGCGGCGTGGGCGGGTGCGCTGAGCAGGAGGTGACCGCCGAGTCCGATGGCGAGCAAGTGCGGCCACGATCGGGGGGGGACGAGCCCGGCGTGGGCGATCCTCGCCGCCAGGGTGGGGCCGGCATGGTGCGGCGCCCCGCGGAGTGACCGTGGTCCAGGGGTGGGGGGCGTGCGGCGGGTCATCCGTCCTCCGGCCGTCCTGCGTAGCCTGTCGGACGGGCGTTCGGCATGCTTGGCTGCGGACCCCGTGGATGCTACGAAGCCGGGACGCAGCGCGTTGGAGGACGCATGAGCTCCGAGTCGATCCCAGGTGCGCCACACCGCACCGCTCCTTCTCGCCGGGTCGTGGGCCTGGCGCTCGGCGTGATGGCGGCTGGCTTGGCGGGCTGTCCGCCGGCCACCGACTTTGCCAACGGTGCGGGCGGCGTCCCGATCTACCAGGCGTTCAACTTCGACACGTTGCGCACGTGGGAGTTCCTCTCCAACGCGCCGTTCACCGAGATCGACTACCGGCTCCAGGCACGGCAGCTCGATGGGGTGGAAGAGATCGGCGGGCAGGACGTCCACACGATCGAGTTCCAGTACGACTGCATCCGCAACACCTCGGAAGAGGCTGGTGACTGCGCCGATCAGGGCCTCGAGGCCACGGTCGCCTTCACCTGGCGGATCTCGGCCAGCCTGGGCGATGGCGTGCTGTTCCACGGCCACGGCGACACCACGTTCGATCCCCCGGTCAAGCTGGCCGATGCGCAGATGTTGGAGGGCGACACCGTCTCCTCGTCGAGCGGCGGCATCGACTACACCGCCACCTACGTGGATCGGATCCCGTGCCCGGCCACGAACTTCTGGCCCGATCCCGACTCCCGGGCGGATTGCTACCAGATCCAGGTCGACGCTGAGGGGGGCGACAGCCCGATCGCGGGCACCTGGTACGTCGCCAACCGGTTCATGGTGCCTGCGTTCCAGCCTGGGGGCAGCGGTGAGCTCGACACGGATGGCGAGACGACCGGTCCCCCCATCTGGGCGCTCGTGAAGTTCAGCGAAGCCGAGTAGCGCCAGAACAAGCTCAGCGAATCAACGCAGCGAGCCCCCTGCTCCCGCCCTGTGGTGGGCGAGGAGCAGGGGGCTCCTGGTGTGCGCAAACCGTGCGCTGGTTCAGCCGGGCGCTGGTTCAGCGCTTGCGGTTGTAGAGCAGGATGAACATCGGCAGCGCGAGCAGGCCCCACGATGCCGCGAGGCCCCCCGTCCGGAACCGGGCGGCGCTGGCGCTGGCGGAGTCGGTCGCGAGGTCGGCCGCACAGCTCAGGCAGCTGGAGCTGGACGAGCTGGTGGAGCTGGACGTGGAACCCTGCGAGCAATCTCGGCTGGTGATGCCCACGGTGTCGGCGGGGGACTGCAGCCCGGCGTCGTCCTCGACCTTGAGCTCGATGCTGTACAGGCCGGAGGCGTCGGGGATGAAGTACGGGCGATCGGCCGTGGAAGGCACGCTGGTGCCGAACAGCTGGGCGGCCGATCCGCTGGGCACACGACGCATGTTCCAGAGCCAGATGATGTCGTCGCCATCCGGATCGCTGGAGGCGCCCCCGTCGAGGGTGACGGTGTCGCCGATGCAGGCGGTCTGGTCGAAGCCAGCGTCTGCGATGGGGGGCAGGTTGTCGTTGATGACGGTGATCTTCATCGCGTCGGCGTGGGTGGCCTGGCCGTCGTTCACGGTCAGCTGGACCGTGTAGTCTCCGGGAAGATCGACGTAGACGGTCACCTGCTCGAAGTCGTCGTTCTCCAGCAGGGCGTTGGACCCCGTGGGCATCTGCTGGATGGTCCACTTGTAGGTGAGGGGATCGTCGTCGAGATCCGTGCCGCTGCCGTCGACCTGGACGAAGGAGCCCGGCTTGACGTCGACCTTGTCGGTGCCGGCGTTCGCCCGGGGAGGCGAGTTGGACCCGGATCCGCTCGCACCCGACGTGCCGATCAGGCCGGAGTCGGTGTCGGCCGAGTCCAAGCCCGCGGTGTCGCCCCCCTTGTCGGGATCGTTGCCGGGGACGGTGCTGTCGACCGGCGCGAGCGCTTCGCACCCCAGGCCCACCGCGATCATCGCGGCGAGCGGGAGCAGGCGCCCCGCGGAAGTCGGGGTAGAAACAGGGAGGTTGTGGCCATGGGAGGCTCGATGCATGTCGGCTCCTCAATCCCAAGGTACGGATCGCCTCAAGGCTAGCACATGGACGCCCTGATCGCAGGGATGTCCGTCGAACACGAGGGTGGAATGCAGATCGTCAACGAGACCGAGCGCGCGCTGACCTATGAGATCCTCGGTGGCCCCGTTCGCATGGTGATGTCGACTGCGGAGCTGGCGCCTGGCGAGGCGGAGATCTGGGAGGTCCCTCGGGCTTACCGGTCTCCCGATCTGGAGTGCGAAGTGCGCGTACGCCAGGACGACGGCGACCTGCGGGAGGCCGTGCCGCCGGAGGGATTGGTGCGCTTGGTCGAGTCCGATGGCACGCTCGCGGTGGAGCTGGGCTGAGCGGAGGCGTACCCCTCTGCGCGGCCTCTGCGACCCGTCCATGGCGGGATGAAACCCGGGAGGTCGGGCCGCGCGGAGCAGCCTGTCGGATCGCCGGTGGCGGACCCTGCTCGGTGTGACGCTACAGGCCGAAGCGCTGGCGGTAGCCGGCCGTCTCCTCGAGGACCGCGTCCAGATCGTCGTCGTCGAGCTCCTCGGCCGCGAGGTCCAATGCCCGGGCGATGAGGTCGAGGAGGCCGTCCCGGAGCAGCTTGCGTTGCTCGGCGTTGGGACGCTCTCGGACGTTGCGCATCAGCGCTGCGGCAGGCAGGGTCCCGTCGCGCTTGACGGCGATGGCGTGCAGCAGGGGGCCGAACTCGCGGGGGCGGCCGTCGACCAGCACCTGCATCGACTCGGCGCCATGGCCCTTGCGCACGCTGTCGAACCCGAGGGCGATGCGGGCGAGGGTCTCGTTGGCGACGCGCATCTTCTCGGCAGCGTCGTCGTCGGCCAGGGACGGGG
>JAUHWK010000239.1 GCA_030424555.1 bacterium
CTCTAGTGGGAGCCGGAAGACCTGGAACCCTGCCAGGGCCGTCCAGGACAGCCCCCGGGCGAGCCGAGCGCCGACCGGCGACAGCGCCAAGCCCACCGCGCCCAGGATCGACCCGGAGAAGTACCCGAGGAGCCGTGGAGGAAACGCCCAGGGATCGCCGCCACGCCACACGCCCGCGGCCGCGAGACCCGACCAGAACGCGAGCCACGCCCCGGCCCCCAGCGCCGTGCCCACGACCCAGCGGCGCGTCTGCTCCGGCCGTTCCTGCTCCGGGGCGGCACGGGCCACCCCGACCACGGCGCTGACCGCCACCCACGCCACGACCGCGACGAACACCGCCAGCTCGGCGGCGCCGTAGTCGGGCATCTCCGGCAGCGGGCCTCCCGGCGTCATCGGGTCACTCCCATCCCGGCTCCTCCCAGACCCCGTCCTCGCTCACGATGCGCACCGGCTCCAGGACCCACAGCGGCTCCGCGAAGAAGTAGCCCCGCTTCTCCCCCAGCATCGACTCCGTGCCTGGGGGGACGGCCTGCTTGCCCGGCGGCACCAGCCGGCCCTCGATCGTCATCGCCTCGTAGCTGACGATGCGATCGGGCTGGCGCTGGGTGCGCACCAGGACCGGGATCTCCCGCGCGTCGGTCTGGTGCTCGGGGAAGAACGCGAACACGTAGTAGGTGCGCGCGGGGCGGAATGCGGTCTCGGGCACCCGCTGAGTGATCGTGCTCGGGTAGTGGGCCTGGCCCTGCAGACGAATCCAACGGGTTCGCTCGGGCTCCAAGGTGGTGAAGGTCGCGTCCGCGAACGCCTCGGGGGGCCGATCCCGGCCCGCCCACACCGCGACGCCCACCCCGACCGCGATGGCCGCCGCCGCCCCGATCCCGATCCCGACGCCCCGCAGGTTCGACACATGACCCTCCGACACCCCCCGGGTGCCCCGCCATGCCCGCGGGGGCCACTCCCCGTCCTCGACCTGTCCCCCACGGTGGTTAGGCACATCGCTCGCCCCGGAGCCCGGCCATGAACGCCCTGCGCACCGCGTCCATCGCGGACCACTTTGCCGCCCTCGGGGTCGACGAGCCCCTGCTGGCCGCCGCCCTCGCCGCCGCCACGGTCCACGGCGCCGATCAGGCAGAGCTGTACGTCCAGCACAGCACCTCCACCTCCCTTGGCCTGTCCGACCGCGCGGTCAACCGGGTCCACACGAGCGTGGATCTGGGCGTGGGCGTCCGGGTGGTCGTCGGCGACCAGGTGGGCTTTGCCTGGACCGAGGACCTGTCGCAGGAGGCCGTGCTCACCGCGGCCCGCACCGCCGCCGAGATCGCCCGAGGGCTCGGCCGGGATCCCGGCGCGGTCGAGATCCCCCGCCTGTCCGATGGGCTCGACATCTACCCCCTGTCCCGCAGCTGGTCCGACGTCGCCCTCGACGAGCGCCTCCCGCTGGTGAGGGCCTGGGAGCAGGCTGCGTTCGATCGCGACGGCCGGGTCCGCAAGGTGCAGGTCAGCCTGTCGGACGGCGAGAAGCGCCTGCTGATCGCCCGCGCCGACGGCCTTCGCGTCGCCGACGTCCGCCCGATGACCAGCGCCTGGGTCGGGTGCACCATCGAGGACGACCAGGGCCGCAAGGAGACCGGGAGCTACAACGTCTCCGGCCGCACCGACCTGTCGTACTACACGGCCGACCGTCAGCAGCGCCTGGTGGAGCAGGCCGTCGATCGGGCGATCCTCGCGCTGGACGCCGGCGACGCCCCGGCGGGCGAGCTCCCCGTCGTGATGGCCGCCGGAAGCTCCGGCATCCTGCTGCACGAGGCGATCGGGCACGGCCTGGAGGCCGACTTCAACCGCAAGGGCACGAGCATCTTCGCCGACAAGATGGGCACGGCCATCGCCAGCCCCGAGGTCACCCTGATCGACGATGCCACCCTCCCAGGCGCCCGCGGCAGCCTCAACATCGACGACGAGGGCAACCCCACCCAGCGCACGGTGCTCGTCCAAGACGGCGTGCTGTCCAGCTACCTGCACGACGGCATCAGCGCGCGTCACTACGGCGTCGCCCCCACCGGCTCCGGCCGGCGTCAGAGCTTCCGGCATCCGGTCCTCCCCCGGATGCGCGCCACCTACATGGAGGCCGGTCCCCACGACCCCGCCGCGATCATCGCCAGCGTCAAGAAGGGCCTGTACTGCGAGCACTTCGCCAACGGTCAGGTGCAGATCGGCGGCGGGGACTTCGCGTTCTACGTCAAGCACGGGTACCTGATCGAGGACGGCAAGCTCACACGCCCGGTCAAGGACGTGAACCTCGTCGGCAACGGCCCCAAGGTGCTCGGCACCATCGACATGGTCGGCAACGACCTCGCGATCGACGAGGGGGGCTGGACCTGCGGCAAGGAAGGCCAGAGCGTGCCCGTCAGCCAGGGGATGCCCACCGTCCGGGTCGCCAGCCTGAGCGTGGGAGGTGGCCGATGAACGCCACCGACCCCACCACCCAGCCCCTGCTCGATCTCGCGGGCGACGTGGTCCGACAGGCCACCCAGCGCGGCGCAGACGAGGTCAGCGTCCACGTCGCCCAGTCCACCTCCACCACGATCCAGCGCCGCGACGGCCAGGTCGAGGAGGCCAGCCGCTCCTCGGGCAAGAAGCTCTCGCTCACCCTGCTGGTCGACGACCGCTGGTCCAGCCACAGCACCTCCGACCTCCGGCCCGCCGCCCTCGCCTCGTTCCTGGACACCGCGGTCGCCGCGACCCGTCTGCTGGAGCCCGATCCCGCACGTCGCCTTCCGCCGGCCGAGGAGTGCGGGCGGGGCGCGTCCGAGGCGGATCTGCAGCACCTCGACCCCGCATGGGCGGGCCTCACCGCCGAGGACCGGGGCCACGCCGCCGAGGCGATGGAGGCCGCGGTCGAGCGGGTCCGGCAAGACGACACCGTCTCTGCCACCACCTGGTTCGCGGACGGGCACGCCCGCAGCGTGGAGGTCACGAGCCACGGGTTCGCCGACCACACCACCTCCGCATGGTTCGCCACCGGCGGGGCGATCACCCTGTCCGACGAAGGCGGGCGACGGCCCGAGGGCTACAGCAGCTACGCCACCCGCTACCGCACCGATCTGCCCTCGCTCGATCGCATCGCCACCGAGGCCGACCGCCGTGCCCGCGAAGCGATCGGCTCCGGTCCGGTCGACTCCGGTCGCTACACCCTCTTGCTCCCCGGACGCTTGGCCGGTCGCATGCTCGGAATGTTGATGGGCCCCATGTCCGGTGGGTCCATCCACCATGGCCGGTCCGTCCTCGCCGACCAGCTCGGCGCGCGCATCGGGTCCGATCTGCTCCACGTCGTCGACGACCCCACGATCCCGCGCGGCCTCGGCAGCACCCCATGGGACGACGATCTGCGGGTCGCCCGCCCCCGCGTCGTGATCGAGCGCGGGGTCCTGCGCGAGCACTACCTGGGCACCTACTACGCGCGAAAGCTGGACCGCCCCGCCACCACCTCCAGCGCGTCCAACTGGGTCTTGCCGGTGGGCGACCGGTCTCCGGAGGCGCTCGCGGCCGAGCACCCCAAGGCGATCCGGGTGTCGGGCTTCCTCGGCGGCAACGCCAACGGGCTCACCGGCGACTTCAGCTTCGGGATCCGCGGCACCCTGCTGGAGGACGGACAGCCCGTGAAGCAGCTCAGCGAGATGAACGTCAGCGGCAACCTGCTCACGCTGTTCCACCGGCTGGTCGCGCTGGGCGACGACCCGTGGACCTACAGCAGCCTGCGCGCCCCCACGATGGTGTTCGAGGACCTCGCGTTCAGCGGCACCTGACCGCCCGGGCTCAGGCCGCGCGCGCACCCGTGGCCGGGTCGATCCCGGCCCGGCGCAGCAAGGCCTCGTGCGTGGGCAAGACGCGATCCATGCTGACGAACCACCCGTTCCGCCACACCCACTCCTTGACCTGGCCGCGGTAGCCGGCGATCGAGCGGGAGTAGGCGATCTGGCTGTCGATCATCCGCGGGATGTCCACCGCGAGGCGCAGGGACGCGCACGCCGCGTCGATCAGCTCTGCGCACAGCGCATGGGTGGTGTCAGGGTGGGCCTCGCACGCCCCGCCGACCGTGGTGTCGAGCGCCTCGCACAGCAGCCCGAACGCCGAGTTCCACACCAGCTTCTCGACCTCCAGCCGCGCGAACGTCGGCCCGTCCACCTTGCGCGCCGGCAGCCCGGCATGCTCCAGCGCGTCGACGACCGCTTCGGCATGGGGACCGTGGAACGGACTGGGGGCGGTCCCGATCTGGACGTCGGCCCCGGCGGTGGGCACGGCGAAGAACAGCAGGCCCCGGGTCGCGTCGTCGAGCCCCTGATCCTGGAGCCACGGACGGAGCATCCCGTTCTGCACGAACACGAGGTCTGGCCAGCGCGACCGGGGTGCGGCTGCCATCACGCCCTCGAGGTCGTCGTTGCGCGTGCAGACGATCACGGGGCGGCGGGCTGAGGGATCGAGCTGACCGGCCTCGCGCACGACCACGTCTGCCAGGCGACCGCAGGCCCCAAGGCGCGAGCGGAGCGCTTGCCCCACCCGTCCTTGACCCACCAGATCCAGCCGGCCGATCGGGCCCTCGCTCATGCCGCCTCCGTCCCTTGCTGCGTTAGCCCGCCAGCATGGCGCTGCACCCCTCCATCGTCACCACCCTGCGTCGACACGGCGCCGACGTCGTGGAGCACGCGCCCCTCGCCCGCCGAACCTGGTGGCGGGTCGGCGGTCCAGCCGATGCCTTGGTCACGGTCGACCGCCCCGACACCCTGGCCGTGGTGCTCGCCGAGGCCGCGTCCGCGGGGGTGGCCACCACCGTGCTCGGCAAGGGCAGCAACGTCCTTGTCCACGACGAGGGCGTGGAAGGTCTCGTCTTGGTCCTCACCGGCGCGCTGTCGGACAGCGTGGTCTCCGGAGACCTCGTCACCGCAGGGGCTGGCCTGGCCAACGCCGTCCTTCGCGCGCGGCTTCGACGCGCCCACGGCACCGAGATCGCCTGCCTCGCCGGCATTCCCGGGACCATCGGAGGCGCCGTCGCGATGAACGCCGGATCCACCCTTGGCGAGGTCTCGGACGTGCTCGTCGACGTCCGCATCGCGGGGCCCGATGGGGTCGTCCGCACCCTGCCCGCCGCCGCCCTCGACCTGTCGTACCGGCACGCCACCCTCCCTCCGGGCGCCGTGGTCGTCTCCGCGCGCATGCGCCTCGGGAACCAGCCCGCCCCCTCCGAGATCGACGCCTTCCTGGCCCGGCGCAAGGCCACCCAGCCGCTCGATCGGCCCAGCTGCGGCTCGACGTTCACCAACCCCCCAGGGGACGCCGCCGGGCGCTTGATCGACGCGGCCGGCTTGAAGGGTCACCGCCTCGGCGGGGCCGAGGTCAGCACCAAGCACGCGAACTTCCTGGTGAACACAGGCACCGCCACCGCCGCCGACCTCGACGCCTTGATCCGGCACGTCCAGGACACGGTTCGCGCGGTCCACGGCGTCGACCTCCACCCCGAGGTGCGCCGCCTCGGCCGATGGCCGTCCCCCCACGCCGTCCGTGGGGTCGCCTGACCGGTCCCGAACCGCCATGCGCCCGGAAGCTTCCCATCGGGTACGCCCGGAGCCGGCCTACGACCCAGCCATGTGCGCCAACGGTCACTGGTAAGGTTCGCCCGTCATCCGCTACGATGGGAGCGACAGGCCCCATCGCGGGGGAGGACACCGCGTGAGCAAGGACCCGCCAGCGCCTTCGAGCGACCCACCCCGCCGGCCGTCCCCGTCCGCGGACGCCGGCTCGGACAGCGCAGCGCAGGAGCCCGCCGCCGCGAGGCACCTGGACGACCCCTTCCCCACCCTGGATCCGGATGCCGAGTCGGAGGAGGCGCGCCGCCACGCCTTCGACGAGGACGATCCCCTCGCGGCCCTCGAGGACGACGAGGAGGACGATCCGGAGGCGCTCGAGGCCCTCCAGCCCCTGCACACCGACGAGGCCCCTCCCCGCCGGCCCACCGACGAGATCCTGTTCGAGATGTCCGACGAGGCCCCGTTCGAGATGTCCGAGGACGACGAGCCCGAGGATCCCGAGGCGGGCCTGGACGCGCCGGCCACCCACCCTCGGCGCGCCACGGCCCCATCACCACGCCCCGACGCCCCCCCTGCGGACGCGCGCCCCGCGGAGCCCGCACCGCCCGAGACCGCCGGGGTGGACACGCCCCGCCCCCTCCCGATGCCGGGGGCAGGGCGG
>JAUHWK010000240.1 GCA_030424555.1 bacterium
CTGTCCGAGGTCGACCCCGAAGTCGTGGACGGTCGCGATCACGTCGAGCAGCGCCCCGATGTCGCCCGCGACCAGGGCCTCCAACGCGCCGAGCACGAGCTCCCGGTCGACCATCCCCAAGGTCTCGGCGACGAAGGCGGCGTCGACCGGGCCGTCGGCGCTGGAGAGCACCTTGTCGAGCAGGGACTGGGCGTCGCGCATCGAGCCCTCGCCAGCGCGGGCGAGCAGGCGCAAGGCCTCGTCGGACGCGTCGGCGCCCTCGGCTTCGACGATCGCCCGCAGGCGTGCGGTGACGACATCGACCGGGATGCGCTTGAAGTCGAACCGCAGGACGCGCGACAGGATGGTGTCGGGGATCTTCTGTGGCTCGGTGGTGGCGAACAGGAACACGACGTGGGCCGGCGGCTCTTCCAGCGTCTTGAGCAAGGCGTTGAACGCCGCCGTCGACAGCATGTGGACCTCGTCCACCAGGTAGATCTTGAACCGACCCTGGGGCGGGTAGCGCACGGTGTCGCGCAGCTCGCGGATGTTGTCGACGCCGTTGTTGGAGGCACCGTCGATCTCGATCAGGTCGGGGCTGTTGCCGACCTCGACCGCCTTGCACGACACGCAGACCCCGCAGGGCGTGGCGGTGGGACCGTCGGCACAGTTGAGCGCCTTGGCCAGCGCGCGGGCCGCGGTGGTCTTGCCCACGCCCCGCGCCCCGCAGAACAGGTAGGCGTGGTGGATGCGGTCGCGGGCGATCGCGCGGGCCAACGTGCGGGTGACGTGGTCCTGACCGGCGATGCCCTCGAACGAGCCGGGCCGGTACTTGCGCGCGAGGGCGAGGTAGCTCACAGGGCGCTCCACGACAGGGTCGGCGGAGCGTAACCGGGCCCGCGGGACCCGTGGGATCGACCCGTGGGATCTGGGGGCCGACCGGGCATGCTCACGTCAGGCGAAGGTGCCGGATCCAGGCGTCCAGGATGAACAGGCTCCACAGCTTGTGGGCCGTGCCGGGCACCCGGGACAGGCGTCGCTTGAACGCCTCGAGCTCGGTGGCGTGCCACAGGTCGAGGGGGTCGTCCCGCAGCGCCGCGAACCGGTCCTCGAAGAACAGGCGGCCGTGGCCCGACAGCCAGTCCTCCAGCGGACGCGGCAGGCCGCGGTCGGGGCGGTTGACCAGGGCGGTGGGCAAGGAGTGGGGCAGGACGGCGCGCAGCAGCCAGCGGGTGGGCAGATCCCCGCCGGCCAGCCCGTCGAGCTTGAAGGCGCCGGGGAGCAGCCACGCGAGGCGACGGACCTCGGCGTCGAGGAGGGGGAAGCCGGTGGCGCGCCCTGCGGCGGCGGCGGTCGCTTCGACCCGCGGCAAGGTGTCGGTGCCGAGCGAGCTGCGCAGGTAGGCGTGCAGGACGCGGTTGAGCCGATCGGTGTCGACCTCGTCGTAGAAGGCGGACAGGACGTCGTGGCGGATGGTGGGGTGGACCAGGGTCTCATCGACCAACAAGCGCCGACGCTCCGCGCCGTCCATCAGGTGAACCCCGCCGAACCCCTCGCGGAGCGCGACGTCGTCTGGATCGGACCGGAGGCTGTCCCCCCGCCCGACCACGGCCAGCGCGTCGGACAACACACGACGGGCTGGCCACGGCAGCCGGTGCATCCGCTCCACGCGGGCGATGGCGGCGGCGGGGGCCTGGAGCATGCGCCCGCCGAACAGCTGATCGGTGCCGTCGCCGGTGAGCACCTCGTCGAGGTCGTCGGGCAGGGCCTCGGCCAGCAGGAGCTGGAGGACGGCGGCCACGTTGCCGATCGGGTGGTCCAGCGCGGCCACGGCGTCGTCGAACCGGTCGGCGATGTCGCGCGTGCCGACGACGACGGTGTGGTGCTCCATTCCGAACAAGGCGGCGATGCGGCCCGCGAAGGGGCTCTCGGGCGAGGCCTCGTCGGAGACGGTGACGGTCCAGGTGCGCAGGGTGCGGGCGGCGGCCCGGGCGGCGGCGACGATCGCCGTGGAGCCGGTGCCACCGGACAGGTACACCCCGACCGACGCGCCCTCGAGCAGTCGCCGACGGACCGCGCGCTCCACGGCGGCCGTCAGCTCCCCGACCACCTCTTGCGCAGGCGGGATGGCGGTGTCGGGGGCGGCGTAGGTGGGGGTGGCGATCCGGACGGTGCGCGCGCCTTCGGCGTCGATCCGGACGCGGTGGCCGGGGGGCACGGCGCGCACGTCGCGGACCAGGGTGCGCGGGGCGTGGACGGCGCGAAACGCCAGGAACTCCGCGAGGTGGTCGCGGGCCAGGACGCGGTCGACCCAGCGCAGCTCCAGCAGGGGGGCCAGCTCGGTGGAGAACGCGGCGCGGCCTGGGGCGCGGGTCCAGTACAGCGGGCGGGTGCCCAGACGATCCTTGACCAGGTGGACCACGCCGGAGGCGCGCTCGACCACGGCGAGGGCGAACTCCCCGTCGAGCTGGGCGGCGAGGTCGACCCCGTGGCGCGCCCACAGCGCGGCGATCCGGGCGGGATCGTGGTGGCGGGCTGGGCCTCGATCGCCAGGGGATTCCTCGGGATCTTCGAACCATCCCGCGAGCGTGACCACCACGTCCTCGCCGACGTGGACCGCGGGCCGGTCGGCGTGGTCGCGCCATCCGAGCGACAGGGGACCGTCGTGCAGGCGATGGCGGTCGGGGGCCTTGCGGGTTCCGCGCGAGAGCATCCGATCGAGGGTGCGATCCCCCACCGGACGGCCCTTGTGGTGGACGGCGCCGATCCAGCCGGTCATGTCGCGCTCACCGTCGGCGACCGGCGCCGCGGCGGCGTCGTGGCGGCGGGGGTCCCTTCCGGCTCCGCGCCTTGGTGGCGGAGGGGGCAGGCGCCTGACCGGTCGTGGGTTGGGACGCGGGCAGCGACAGGTCGCCCCGGACCCACGAGAACGGGGATCCCGAGCGGAGCATGTTGTGAATCGCCAGCCCGACCATCCACAGCAGCAGCGCCACCGACAGGGTGCGGGCGCTGTACGTGGGGATGGCGCGGGCCGAGCCGCCGTTGGGCTGGACGGTGAACCACAGCGACCAGCGGGGCTTCTGGGTGCGGGCGGCGTCGTCGGGGATGGTGAGCGGCGGCGTGGCGGTGGGGTCGACCTGGACCGGCAGGCCCTCGACGAACTCGGTGGGCCAGACGGCCTCGGTGCCGTGTCGGTCGTCGTCGACGATCAGCACGGTGCGCGTGACCGAGCCGCCCTCGGGCACCGGCCGGATGCTCACGACGTGGCCGTCCCACGCGCGGTGGACGTCGCTCAGCAGCAGGAACGCGAGGATCGCCAGCGGCGTGGCGACGAGGACGTAGCGAAGCAACGGGTGCATGGGGGACGGGCCTCCGTCGGGCCGGTATCGCGGACGGTCGTGCGGTGGGGCGCGCTGCGGGGACTGGGCCGTCGCCTCGTTCGGGGCGCGCTGCTGTGCAGCCTGGCGTGTACCCCCGCGCGCCGCGAGATCGAGGGCGACCTGGTTCGGCGCATCCGGTTCGAGGGCAACGGGGGCCTGCTGTCGGGCCAGAACGACTACCAGCTCCGGCAGGCGATCGGGCAGGAGACGTCCCCCCTGCTCACGCTGACCTGGCCGTTCACGTACTTCGTCACGCCGGTCGGCCTGAACCTGGAGACGATCAAGGCGGACGGCCGGCGGCTGCAGGTCTGGTATGCCCACCGCGGCTACTTCGACGCCCGGTTCACGGGCTGGGAGATCCGCCGGGTCCGGGCGCGAGACGACAAGCGCGCGGGCGTGGTGGACCTGCTGGGGCACCTGGAACCTGGCCCGCTGTCGCTGTTTCGCAACGTGACGGTCGGCGGCGACATGGGCCTCGGTGCCAAGACGGTCGTCAACGCCGCCCGGCGCCGCACCCCGCTCAACGAGGGCGATCCCTTCACGCTCGCGGGGGTCGACGGCGCCACCGCGGCGATCCGGACGGGGCTCGGAGACAACGGCTTCGCCTACGCGGCGGTGCAGGCCGACATCGTCGCCGATCCCCCTGCGCAGGCCGTCGACGTGGCGATCGACGTCGATCCGGGTCCGATCGCCACCTTTGGGGCCATCGAGATCCGCGGCCTGGAGCGCGTCGAGGACGTGGACGTGCTCGGGGTCTTGGACTTCGAGCCTGGCGACACCTTCTCCCTGACCGCCCTGCGCGAGTCCCAGCGACGCCTGTTCGAGACCGGCCTGTTCAGCGTGGTCAACATCGCCGTGTCCCCGTGTGCCCAGGCCCGGGCGGCGTGGGCGCGTCGCACCACCAAGGAGATCTCCCCCCCGCCCTGCCCCGTCCTGGACCAGGAGGGCGGGGAGGCCGACGAGCGGGGCATCCCCCGGGTGGCGCCCGTGCGCATCGAGCTCAACGAGGGGCGGTTCCGTCGGGTGCGCCTCGGGGGCGGCGTGAAGTTCGACTACTTCACGCTCCAGCCGCGGCTGGGGCTGTCCTACCGAGACCTGTGGGTGGCGGGCAGCAAGCTGCAGATGCGGATCGACGGTGGCGCGGGCGCGATCGTCGGCGTGGTGCAGGACGACGAAGGCGCGTCCTCGCTGCTGTTCACGGGCGATGCGGGGCTGCGGTTCGACTACCCGTGGCTGCTCAAGAGCCGGCTGGGCATCACGGCGGGCGTGAAGTTCGAGCAGGGTGCGCAGTTCGGGACCCTGCCCTTCCAGCGGGTCTCCGGAGACTTCGGCGTCCGCTACCTGTTCACGCGCTCCGTGTCGCTCAAGGTGGGCCCGACCGCGACCTACTTCCGCTACCTCGAGCCCTCGACCGAGACGCTGACGGCCGCGCGGCTGCAGTTCGGGGGAGACTTCCGCAGCGCCACCTACCGGCTGCTCAACATCGAGGCCCAGCTGCTGGCGGACTGGCGGGATGATCCGCTGTTCACCCGGCGGGGCTCCTACTGGCGGCTGGGCGGGGCCCAGTCGATCCCGATCCCGGCGCCCGACGGCCTGGGCGGCACCGAGCCTGGCTTCTTCTACACGAAGATCGACGCCGAGGTCCGGGCGTGGCGTCCGATCCGGTTCTCGAAGAAGGCGGGCACCTTCCCGCTGGTGTTGGCGGGCCGGCTGCACGGGACGATCCTGGTGCCGTGGCGCAAGGACTCGGCGCTTCCCTACCCGGATCTGGCGTTCTTGGGCGGCCCCAACAGCCTGCGGGGATTCCGCGCCAACCAGGTCGGTCCCTACGACCTGGTGTGCTCCTACCGGCCGTCGCGGCCCAACCCGCAGCACGCCAACGGACGCAAGGTCCAGCTCACCCGCACCTACCTGCCCCGCGGCGGGGCCCTGGCGCTGGAGGCGGCAGGGGAAGCGCGCCTCGACGTCGACAGCGGCGTGAGCGTGGCCCTGTTCGCGGACGTCGGCCTGCTGGAGCGGGACCTGGCGGACATCGGCGGGGAAGACATCCGCTACGGGGGCGGCATCGGGGTGCGCTACGACACGGCCGTCGGACCGATCCGGCTCGACATCGGCTTCCGGCCGCTGTTTGCGGAGGACCAGGGGCCGTCCTCGGCGATCAACTGCAACCCGATCGACCGTCTCCCCCGCGGGTTCGACCTGTGGAGCGGAGGCCGGCGGGCGCGTCAGAACCTGGATCAGCGCACGATGCCGATCGGGATCAACCTGTTCCTCGCGATCGGACAGGCGTTCTGATGGCGCGCGTCCGGGCGGTGTTGCGGGGCCTGGGCTGGCTGCTGCTGGGCGTGGTGGCGCTGGTGGCGCTCGCGGTGACGGCCGTGCTGTCGCCCCCCGGGGAGCGCTGGCTGGCGGGGATCGTGCAGGCGCAGGTCGGGGCCATGCTGTGCGACGGGTGCCGGATGGACCGGCCTGGGCTCCGGGTGGATCTGGCGCCGGGACGGTTGGCGCTGACGGACGTGGCCTTTCACGACGCCGACGACACCGTGATCCTCGGCGTGGGGCTGTTGGACGCGGACCTGGATCTGTGGGCGCTGCTGGACCGGGAGGTCCACCTGACCCGGGTGCGGATCGACGACGTGCGCGTGCCGATGCGGACGGATGCAGACGGGTGGCTCAACCTGGCGCTGCTGTTCGGGGCCGATCCGGACGCAGCGCCCGAGCCCGAGGACCCCAACGCCGAGCCGTGGGGCGGGCTGCCGGTCCGCATCGTGGTCGAGGACCTGCACCTGTCGGACGGCATGGTGGGGCTGTGGGGTCCCGCGCCGGAGGACGGCGGCGATCCCTCGGGGTTCGAGGTCCGGGTGTGGGACCTGGCG
>JAUHWK010000241.1 GCA_030424555.1 bacterium
CGCCGCCGCGAGCGCGGCGGCATCGGCCACCAGTTCCCGGGCCGTCGCGCGATGCCAGGTCGGCGGCGAACGACAGACGCGCTCGCTCGGCGGCGAGTTCGGGGAAGAGTTCGCTCGGCACGGGGGCATCGCCGCCAGCGGTCCCGGTCATGCGTGGAGCGGGATCCATGGCTGGGGAACCAACCTCACGGGCGACTACGCTGCCAACCTGCGGGAGTCCTTGTACCTGCCGCCCATCGATCTACGGTCGGTGACCGACCCTGGCTCCACCGGGCATGCCACGCTGTCGTTCCGCGTGTGGATGTTGGGGACCACCGGCGATGGCGTGTCGGTGGAGGTGTGGACGCCCGAGGAGGGCTGGGTGTCTCGGGCCCCCGACCTGTTGGCCTACGACAGCGTGGACGGCGTGGGGGCACCGGCGTGGCGGTACCAACGGCCCTACAACGAGTACCAGTTCGCCGCGTTCTCGCTCGAGGACTGGGCGGGAGACATCGTGCGGGTCCGGATCACGTTCCGCTCCTCGGGCAGCTACGAGGCGGCGGGGGCGTACCTCGACGACGTGCGGGTCGACCTGGAGGGCGACGACCCTGACGCGGACGGCCTGGCAGGCGTGCTCGCAGAGGTAGTTCACCACGGCACCGATCCCTACCTGCCCGACTCGGATCTCGATGGCTTTCTGGATGGTGAGGAGGACCAGCAAGGCACGGACCCGCGCAATGGCGCATGGCATCCGGACACGACGTGGCTGGCGGTTGGGGATCGGATCGACTTCGATCTCGACGACGGTGGGGTCGCGGCCACGGGGGTGTCGTGGGCGATCGGTACGCCCGGAAGCGGCCCGCGGCAGGCGTCCTCGGGGACACGGGTCTGGGCGACCGTCCTCGGCGGGGTGTACGAGGACGATCGCGCGGACGCGCTGATGTTGCCGCCCGCCGATCTGATCGCGGCCACGGCGCCCACCCTGTCGTTCCGGCTCTGGCTCGATGCACACAGCGGGGACGGGCTGGGGCTGGACGCGCAGCTCGTGGACGGATCCTGGACGCGGGTCCTCGCCGACGATGTGGTGCCGTACGACGTGAACGACCCCACGGGGGCTCCGTCCTTCCGTGATGTTCGGGTCGACGACGACTACGTCCTGGTGACGTTCGACCTCTCGGCCTTCGTCGGTCGGATCGTTCCGCTGCGGGTCATGTTCCGGTCCGACGCCAGCTACGAGTCGTCGGGCGCGTACCTCGACGATCTTGGCCTGCACGATGAGGACGACGACCCGGATCCAGACGGCGACGGCCTGCTCGGGATCTACGGGGAGTACGCCACCTACGGCACCGATCCCTTCTTGCCGGACTCGGACTTCGACGGCTTCGACGACGACGTCGAGATCGGCGTGAGCGACCCCCTGGATCCGGCGTCGACACCCGACAGTCCCTGAGCCGATTTTCCGGATCGGCACAGGCCTCTGGGGCGGTCTGTGCCGCCCGGACGTTAGGGTGGCCCGTTCCTGGGAAGAGGAGGGGTTGGTTGGGGCCGTGGATGCTCGTGCTGGCCGGTCTGGTTCGTCGGCGCCGTCAGCTCGACGCGGAGGTGTAGGACGCCAGGGCCCGCCGCCAGGTCCATCGGCTGATCCCCAGGAACGCCACGCCGATCGCGAGTCCCTGCGCCACCAGGGCGGGGCTCCATCGGCCCGTGATCGCCATGGCGGGAAACGAGGTCATCACGGCGACGGGCACCAGGTACGTGAGCACGGCGCGGATCCATCCCTGAAACACGGGGATCGGCCACATGCCGGTGTCGAAGGCCGACCACAGCACGAAGCGGAGGTTGTCCACCCGGACGAACCAGAAGCTCAGGCAGATCGCGAGGATCCACAGGCCGTACACGGCCGCGACGCCAGAGAGCATCAGGACCGCTGCGACGCCCACGTCGATGGGGGTGGGCAAGCTGGGCAGCGTGGCCAGGGCCCATCCACCCACGATCACGCCCCCGACGAGGTCCCACAGCCGGGATGGCGCCACGGTCCGCAGGCTGATCATCAGCTGGGCGTCCGCGGGCCGGAGCAGGATGAGGTCGAGCGAGCCCTCGCGCACACCCTCGACCACCATGGACAGGTTGGGCTCGATCACCCCGCCCACGAAGCCCTCCATCAACAGGTACAGGGCCAGCACGAGCAGGGCTTCGGGCAGGGTCCACCCGGCGATGGTGTCGGTTCGGCTGTAGACCAGCAGGACGGGCCCCAGGGTCGACAGCGTGCGGATCGCCCCCGTGGCCACGTCGGCGAGGAAGTTGGCCCGGTACTGCATTCCCGTCATCAGGGACACGCGCACCAAGGCCCCGAGGACGGCGAGGGGTTGGGTCAGGGAGCCCACCTCAGGACCCGAACGCGCCGTAGCGGGCAAGGCCCCGGGTCCACAGCACCCGGGCGAGGACGAACGCCACCACCACCCACGCGGCCTGTCGGAACAGGTCGAGGCCGACGCGGGACGGATCGGAGAACCCCCCGAGCAGCTCGACGGGCGTGCCCAGGGTGGCGCGGAAGGGCAGCCAGTCCAGCCACCCCCGCCAGGCGTCGGGGAAGAAGGCCATCGGGGCGACGTAGCCGGACAGCAGGAACCACAGGCTGGTCCACAGCTCGAACAGGCCGTCGCTGCGATCGAACCAGAACGCGAGCATCCCGAAGCACACCTGCACGAGGAAGTTCAGCGCCCACGCCAGCGCCAGGCTCACGGCGGTGAGGCCGAGTGCGGTCCAGCCAGGGAAGGCGAGCAGATCGGGACGCCACCAGACCAGCGCGGCGACGATGGGCGACAGCACCGCCAAGCGGAAGGGTAGCGCGGTGATCATCCAGGTCGCCTGGACCACCAGCGGCGGGAAGGGCCGAAGGAGCTCGGTGTTGAGGCGGCCGCTGCGGATCAGGAAGCCCAGCTCCCACACCACCCACGCGCCGGTCAACTGGCGGACGATGAGCGTGGCGACGAAGTACCGGGCGACCTCGGTCTGGCCGTAGCCGGCGATCACCGCTTGTTCGGTGACCGTGGACCACACGGCGAGCATCACGAGTGGAAGCAGGCTGGTGAGGATCCACAGCGTCAGCTCCGCCCGGTAGGCGACGTGCCGGCTGACGCTGACCCGCGCGAGCTCGGGCAGGGCCCGTCCGATGCGGACCAGGGTGGTGCCGAGGCGATCGGGGGCGGGGGTCACGACGGGGTCTCCGCCTGGCCTTGGGCCCGGAAGGCGCGTCGCAGCACCTCCTCGAGTGGGGGGTCGGTGACGGTCACGTCGGCGTTGGGGGCCGCCTGCAGCACGGCGGACAGGGCGCGGTTGACGGCCTCGGCCGTGCCCGACACGAACCATGTGCCGGCGTCGTCGCGCGACAGCCCGATCCCGCCGAGATCCGTGTCGGCGCCGCGCACCTCCAGCCGTCGCCCCTCGCCGAAGGTCTGCGACAGGGTGGGCAGCGTGCCGTCGAACCCCAGGCGTCCCCCGCCGATCAGCAGCACGCGGTCCACGATGGCGGCGACGTCGGCCATGTCGTGGCTGGTGAGGACCACCGTGGCCCCGTGCCGATCCGCGTAGGTCCGCACAAAGCGCCGGACCAGGGCCTGCACCTCGACGTCGAGCCCGATCGTGGGCTCGTCGAGGAACAGCACGCGGGGTCGATGAAGCAAGGCCGCACACAGCTCGGCGCGCATGCGCTGACCCAGGCTCAGGTTGCGGGTGGGACGGTCGATCACCTCGGCGAGATCGAGCAGGTCCACCAGCTCGTCCAAGGCATCGGACCAGGCTGTGCGGGTGAGCCCGTACACGGCGCGGTTGAGGGCGAACGTCTCGCGGGGAGGCAGGTCCCACAGCAGCTGCTGCTTCTGTCCCATCACCAGGGTGACCTGGCGCAGGAAGTCGGTCGCGCGCTCCTTGGGACGGTACCCGAGCACCTCGCAGGTGCCGGCGGTGGGGTGGAGCAGGCCGGTGAGCATCTTGAGGGTGGTGGTCTTGCCCGCCCCATTGGGCCCGAGGAACCCGACGCGCTGGCCCTCGGGCACCTCGAAGGTGATCCCGTCGACCGCGACGACGTCCCGCGTGGTGCGGTCGACCAGGCTGCGCAGGCTGCCCCACAGGCCCGGCTGCTTGATCGGTACGGTGTAGACCTTGGTGAGGTCGCGGACGGAGATCACGGCGTCCTCCCGGCCGGGACGTAGCCCGCGTCGTGGCTTCGGCACGGCGGGACGGGGAACTCTGCGTGACGACGTCCCGATCGGGGGTTGCAGCCTGCACCGGCCCGTCGCACGATCGGGTGTCGACCGGGGTCCCCATGCGCTGTCTGTTCTCCCTGTGCGTCCTCGCGATCGCGTCCCCCGCGCTGGCAGCGGATGTCGTCATCAACGAGTTCCAGCCCGATCCGCCCAGCGCCGACGGCGACAAGGAGTGGGTCGAGCTGCTCAACACCTCGGGTGCGACGGTCGACGTGTCCGGATGGACGATCGAGAAGGCCACACAGCCCGGCAGCTTCAGCACGGTGTTCACCGTGCCGGCGAACACGACGATCGGGGTGGGGGAGTACCTCGTGATCGCCGGCACGATGGCCGCGGTGCCCAACGGGAGCCTCCTCGTCGCGCAGCCCAACGACATGGGCAACGCCACGGCCTCCAACTCCGATGCCATCCGCCTGGTCAACGCCCAGTCCGCCGTCCAGGACGTGGTCGTGTACGGCGGCGCCAACAACGGCTCCGAGATCTTCGCGGACGAGTCCGGGGCAGATGTCCTGGACAGCCGGCTGGCCCCCGACCCGGGGTCTGGCGACTCGCTGGGCCGCGACCCCGACGGCGAGGACCACGACGACGGCACCGACTTCGTGCTGTGGTCGGCGCCCACCCCGGGCACGTCCAACACCGGGGGCGGCGGCGACACGGACGACACCGACCCGGGCCTGGTCTGTCCGTCCCCCGGCGCGGTCGTGATCAACGAGCTGGCATCCAACCCGTCGGGCGCCGATGGCGACGCGGAATGGGTGGAGCTGGTGAGCGCGGGAGGCTCGGTGGACGTGTCGGGCTGGGAGGTCCAGGCCGCGCTTTCCCCGGGCAACTGGTCCACGGCGTTCACGGTGCCGGCGTCCACCCCGCTCGGTCCGTCCGACTTCCTCGTGCTCTCCGGCAACAGCGCTGCGGGCATGCCGGTCGGGACGGTCGTGCAGACGCAGGGCGCCACCTTCGGCAACGCCAGCTCCAGCAGCGACGCCGCGCGCCTGGTCGATGGGGAAGGCTGCGTGGTGGACCTCGTCGCGTACGGGGTCTCCAACGATCCCTCCCAGGTCTTCCCCAACGAGGGCGGCACCGACATCGCGGACGCCGATCTCGCCCCCCGCGGTCCCGATGGTGGGAGCCTCGGCCGCCACCCGAACGGGGCGGACACCAACCTCGGCGCCGACGACTTCCACGCCTACGCCACGCCCTCTCCTGGGTCGGCCAACCCGTCGCCGTCCGCCAACCCGGGTCCTGGCACCGACTGCGTGTCGCCCATCGGGCTGGTGATCAACGAGTTCGCGATCGATGTGGACGGTGCCGACGACGACAAGGAGTGGGTCGAGCTCGGCAATCCGGGGTCCTTCTCCGAGGACCTCGGCGGGTTCCGGATCCAGGGGGCCTCCAGTCCGGGGTCATGGGGCGACGTGTTCACCGTCCCGTCGGGCACCGAGATCGAGGGCGAGGGCCACCTCGTGATCGGGGGCCTGCTGGCCGAAGTTCCCGACGACGCCGTGCTCGTCAGCCAGGCCAAGGCCCTCGGCAACGCCAGCAGCTCCAGCGATGCGATCCGCTTGGTGGACGATGGGGGCTGTGTGGTCGACATCGTGGCCTACGGCGACGCCAACGACACCCTCCCGTCGGACACCGACTCGGACGCCCCGCCGGTGGAGGATGCCTTCTTGGACGAAGACGGGGTCCCGGCGCTCGCCTCGCGGCTGGCGCCCAAGGCGGGGAGTGGGGAGTCGATCGCGCGGGTGATCGACCTCGAGGACACCAACGACAACGCGGTGGACTTCGTGGTCGCGGGCGCCCCCACCCCAGGGGAACCCAACCCCGACCTGTCCTGCAGGACGCAGGCCGGCGACCTCGTGGGAAGCTTCGGCTCGATGAGCCCCGAGCAACTCGAGGGCGACACCGACGCGGTGGACGCGCGCGCCGACGTCTACGCGCTGGGCGCCGTGCTGCACCAG
>JAUHWK010000242.1 GCA_030424555.1 bacterium
CCCTGGGACAAGACACCAAGGTGCGGATTCCGGTCATCAGCATCACCAAGGAGGCAGGTGCGCAGTTGCGCGCACAGCCCGACGCCCCGGTGACGATCAAGCTCAATGCCGGTGTCCGCGTTGAAAAGACCCGCAATGTCATCGCCCAGACCGCGACCGGCTCCACCACCGACATCGTCATGGTGGGCGCGCAGCTGGACAGCGTCGCCGAAGGGCCCGGCATCAACGACAACGGGACGGGGGTCGCGCTGCTGCTCCAGCTTGCGGAGATCCTGGCAGACGAAGGACCGCGCCGCGACACGGTGCGGCTGGCGTGGTGGGGGGCCGAGGAGGTGGGGCTGGTGGGTTCGCTGCACCACGTCGGCGGCCTGGCCGAGGACGCCCCGATCCTGGGCAACCTCAACTTCGACATGATCGGATCGCCCAACCCTGCGCACTTCGTCTACGACGGGGACGGCTCGACGTTCGGGGTGCCGGAGGGGCTCCCGAGTCCGGCGGACAACGCGGTGATCGAGGCGGCGTTCGAGGCGGGGTTCGCCGCGCGGGGGATGGCCACCGATCCGGTCCCCTACGACGGACGCAGCGACTACCTCGGGTTCGCGTTGGCCGGCTGGCCGACCGGCGGCTTGTTCACCGGTGCGGAGTCGATCATGTCCGACGCGGAGGCCGACCGGTACGGGGGCGAGGCGGGAGAGGCCTTCGACGCCTGCTACCACCGAGACTGCGACGCGCTGGACAACGTCGATCGCGCGGTGCTCACCACGATGGCCGAGGTGTCGGCGGAGGTGCTGTTCGAACAAGCGGACGATCCCGGTGGCGACCGGCGCGCCCGGCCCTGGCAGCCCGAACCCGCGGAGATCCCGACCTGGGCGCCCCGCTCCTGCCACCACGGGGCATCGCAGGTCCGCTGAGGGGTGTCGCGTCACGGGGGCCGCAATACGCGGATCGCCGACATCCACAGGCTCGGGGGCAACGATGTGGCGGGTGTTTCAGCGCACGCGAGACGGACAGCGGTTCAGCATCGCGGTGTCGGAGGCCGTCCTCGACGATCTCCTCGACGGGCCGGGCCGTGCCGAGGCCCCAGCACCCCTGCACCGGTACGTGCTGCGGTGGCCGATGGAGGATCCCGGCGAGCACGGGATGGGCGGCTCCGAGGACGCCGATGCGATCGCCCCGGTCGAGGAGTCCTTGTGGGAGGCGCTGGCAGAGGTCGGCGGGGAGCCGGTCGCGCGGATCCGTGGTGACGGCACCTGGACCCTGGTCGCACGCGGGCTGCCCGGGCTGCCTTGGGCGGTGCTGGCGGAGGTCGCGAGCGACGTCCTGGGCCGGGAGGTGGAGATCGAGGAGGGCGAGGACGCCGACGGTGACTGGATCGTGGAGCACGTCCTGCCCGATGCGCAGGAGCTGAGCTGGATGCACAGCGCCGAGATCGTCAGCGAACTGGTCCTCTCCGGGGTCGATCTGACGCAGCCCACCCCGATCCGGCACCACGTGTTCGCCCCCGAAGGCGGGGACCTCGAGGCGTTCGTCGCCTCCGCGCCGGGCGGACCGTACGAGATCGAGGTGATCGATCCGGATCCGGAGCACGGGATCCCGCCGGGCGTCAGCCTGGGTCACCTGTGCGCGCCACGGCTGGCGATCCTGCAGCCCACCGTGTGGGCCCTCACCCTGCACGCCCACCGGATGGGCCTCCACTACGACGGGTGGGAAGCCTCGATCGACGAGCGCGGCGGCGGGCTGTTGGAGGCGCTGATGTCCTCCTCGGAGACGGGCGAGGCCTGAGGCGGGGGCGTCAGTCGGTCCAGGGACGGACCAGCTCCGGGGTGAGGGGGCCGCCGTCCGGGTCCACCTGGAACGCGGCATCGGACGAGACGGTGGTGACACACGGCAACACCAGGTGATCCGCGAGGAGCTCGGGGGTCATCGCGGTGCCGTCGGGCATGTGGATCCGCCCGGCGCGGAGTCGTGCGGTGCAGGTCCGACAGGCGCCGTGGCGGCACCCGGCGGGCATCACGACGCCTGCAGCCACGGCGGCGTCCAGGACGGTCTGGCCTGGTGCGCAGCGGAAGCGGGCGAGGGGGCGGTCGGCGTCGTCGACGAGCAGGACGAGGTGGGTCATGTCCAGTGGCCTACCATGCCGTCCGTCGCCCAGGGGGTTTCATGCCGACGATCCGAAGCTGGATCTGCCTCAAGGGACTCAAGCAGGACGCGCGTCACTGGCGGGGGCTGCCAGACCGGCTCGCCGAGGCCACGGGGGGGCGCGCGCTGATGGTGGACCTCCCAGGCGCCGGGTCGCGGTCTGGGACGGCCGTGCCCCGCTCGGTCCCCGGCATGGTGGCGGCGATTCGGGACGAGGTGTTGTCCCAGCGGGATCCGTCGGAGGGGCCGTGGGGCCTGCTGGGGCTCAGCCTCGGCGGCATGGTGGTCGCCCAGTGGGCGGCGTCTCACCCCGAGGATGTGGCGGGCGTCGTGATCGGCAACAGCAGCGCAGGCGACCTGTCGTGGCCTTGGCAGCGGCTACGGCTGGACAAGCTGCCGACGGTGGTGCGGGCCGCGCTGCCGATGGACCCGGTGGCGCGGGAGGCGGCGGTGGTCGGGCTCACGACCTCTCGCCAGCTGACCCGCGGGGCGCGGTTCCGGATCGCGCGGGAGCACGCCCGGTGGCAGGCCGAAGCGCCGTTTGGTCGTGGGGCGCTGGTCGGCCAGCTGCTCGCCGGGGCGCGGTTCCGGGCGCCGGCCTCGTTGGCCGTGCCCGCCCTGGTGCTGGTGGGTGAGGCGGATCGGTTCGTCCACCCGTCGTGTGGGCACGCCCTCGCCGATCGGCTCGGTGCCCAGGTGGCGAGTCACCCCACCGCTGGACACGATCTGTCGCTGGACGCGCCGGGATGGTTGGTGTCGACTGTCTCAGAGTGGGCGACCAACCCGGAATGATCGATGAATTGGGGGCGGATCGGGTGAATGCCCGGCCGGTGAGCCTCGTCACACCTGGTGCAAGCCCCTCGCGGACGGTCGGTCCGTCAGGCAGGCTTGGGACCCAGGGCGCGATGGAGGTGTCCGATGACGTGGAACGCGATGCTCATGGCGATGTCGGTCGCGGCGTCGAACCCGGCGCTGTCGGCGGGACGACAGGATCAGGAGGACGTGTCGACGGAGGATCTCGCAGGGATCCGGGCGGTCGTCCGACGCCAGATCGTGGCGCTGCGCGCAGGCGACGTCCAGACCGCGTGGGATCTGTGCTCCGACGCCATCCAGGAGACGTTCGGCAAGCCAGCGGCCCTGCTTCGGGCCGTCCGCGAGCGCTACCGTCCCCTGCTGACCGCGACCGAGCTCCGGTTTGGTGAGCTGCACATCACCCCGGCCGGGCTGGGCGTGATGTGCCACCTCACGGACGAAGACGGAGACGAGCGCAGCGCGGTGTACGTCGTCACCCGCGGTGCGGGCGGCGCGTGGGCGGTCCATGGATGTGTGATGCTCGACGGGTCGGCGGAGGTGCCGGCCCTGGCCGCCTGAACAGCACGCGGGATCACGCCGAAGCCGGCAGCTCCGGATCCACCCCGGGGTCGATCCCGCGCCACCCTTGCACCGCGTGCCACAGCAGGCTCGCGGTGCCCGTCCCCAGGCCCGCCACCACCCCGAGGTCGACCACGTTCCGCCACGGGTAGGGGAGCTGCTGCACCCCCACCACCAACGCCACGACGCCCAAGAGCAGCATCCACGAGCCGATCAGGCGCCGGCGGGTGGCCCAGACCAGCCCCATGGCCATCGCCGGGGCGACAAGCCGGACGGCGAGCGGCGCCTGGTCCACCCGGGCGGCCCGCGCGACGAGACGGGGGCAGAACTTCTGGTGGAAGCCCTTCACGCCCTCGGTCCACACCATCATGCCGATCCAGGGCACGGCGACGGCCCAGTGGATCGCGGTGAGGTCGTTTGCGGCCAGGGGCGCCCAGGCCAGAGGGATCAGGCGGTACAAGGCCTGGCCGAGGAGCAGCACGACGCCGGCGATCGCGTAGAGGTACAGGCCGCGGTTCATGGCGGATCCAGGCGGGGTCGTCGCGGGAGACGAGGACCGGGGGCCGTGTGTACGCGGCTCACGCCCCGACGCCAAGCAGCAGGTGCCACCCGAGCAGGGTTCCTGCACTCGCCACCAGGCCCACCCCGACCATCGCTGCGGCCAGCTCGGCGTCGAGGTCATGGTCGGCGGCGAGGATCCCCGCGGTGACCATGGGCGCCATGCCTGTCTGCAGGACGGCGACGTCGCGCACCAAGGGGTCGGCGCCCAGCGCGAGCGCCACCGCGAGCACCACCGCCGGGCCCACGAGGAGGCGCCAGCCGAGCCCGAGCGCGAGCAGGCCGAGGGTGTCCGAGACCGCGCCGAGCGAGAGCCGCAGCCCCACGGTGAACAGCGCGAGCGGGACCAGGGTGTGGCCGAGCCGATCGAGGAGCCCTGCGGCGGCGGGGGGGACGGGGGTCCCGGTCGCGCCGAGGAGCACCGCCACGATCAGGGCCAGGAACGGAGGAAACCGGACCATCCGCAGGCCGATGTCGCGCGCTGTGAGCGCCCCGCCACCCCACCCGACGGCGGTGGCGAGACCCAGGGTCGACAGCGCGAGGAAGCTGCCCACCTGATCGGCGACGAGCGCGATGGGGAGGGCCTCCGGGCCACGCAGGGCCTCGGACGCCGCCAGCCCGACGAACGCGGTGTTGCCGAGCATGGCGGTGAGCACGAGGGCCCCGACCTGGCGCTCGGTGGCGCCTGCCGCCCGGGCGAGCGGCGGCAGGACGACGCGGGCGCCGACGGCCGTGATCCACGGACCCGCCGCGGCCAACAGCAGCGCCGGATCGGCGTCGAGCGTGGGCACGAGCTGCAACACGAGCGCCGGCAGCGCGACCCAGAGCACCCACACGTCGAGGGGGCGGGCGTCGGCGGGACCGAGTGCACCCAGCCGCCGGAGCAATGCCCCGAGGCCGACCGACACCGTGATGAGCAGCAAGGCATCCATGGCCGCCCTGTCTACTCCGGCAGGGCCCCGCGAGGGCAAGGAGCCCATCGCCGTCCAACGAGAAGGCCTCGTCCGAACACGATGTCCGGACGAGGCCTCAAGTGCGGGATCGCGAAGCGCCGTGCGTGCGAGCACGCACCCCGCGGCGACGCCGCCAGGGTGCGTGCAGAGCGCAGCGATCAGTAGCGGTAGTGGTGGGGCTTGTACGGCCCGGCCACTTCGACACCGATGTACTTGGCCTGCGCCTCGCTCAGGACCGTCAGGTTGGCACCGAACTTCTCGAGGTGCAGGCGGGCGACCTTCTCGTCGAGGTGCTTGGGCAGGGTGATGACCTCAGGGGCCTTGCCGTCGGCGGTGACGAGCGGGTTGTGGCCGTAGGCCTCGGCGTTCTTGTGCAGCTCGACCTGGGCGATCGTCTGGTTGGTGAACGACGCGGACATGACCAGGCTCGGGTGGCCGGTGGCGCAGCCCAGGTTCACCAGGCGGCCCTCGGCGAGCACGATGATGCTGTGCGGGCCGTTGTTGGGGCCGTGGGTGGTCTCCAGGAAGCGGAACTCGTGCACCTGCGGCTTGATCTCGATCTTCTCGGCCTTGCCGGCGGCGACCAGCTTCTCGATGCCGGCCATGTCGATCTCGTTGTCGAAGTGGCCGATGTTGCACACGATGGCGTTGTGCTTCATCTTCAGCATCTGCTCGGCCGTGATCAGGCCGTAGTTGCCGGTGGCGGTGACGAAGATGTCGGTGTCGGCGACGACGTCGTCGAGCGTGACCACGTCGATGCCCATCATGCAGGCCTGCAGCGCGCAGATCGGGTCGATCTCGGTGACGGCGACGCGGGCCATCTGACCCTGCAGCGACTGCACCGAGCCCTTGCCGACGTCGCCGTAGCCGAGGACCAGGGCCTTCTTGCCGGCGATGAGGAAGTCGGTGGCGCGCATGATGGCGTCGACCAGGCTGTGACGGCAGCCGTACACGTTGTCGAACTTGGACTTGGTGACGCTGTCGTTGACGTTGATCGCCGGGAACAGGAGCGTGCCGGCCTCCTGGCGCTCGTACAGACGGTGGACGCCGGTGGTGGTCTCCTCGGAGACACCGCGGATGCCCTTGGCCATCTCGGTCCAGTAGGTGTCGCCCTTGGCCTTGCGCACGTCGCGCAGGACGCTGAGGACGATCTTGAGCTCGGCGT
>JAUHWK010000243.1 GCA_030424555.1 bacterium
CCGCGGCGTCCTGGCCCACGTTGGAGGCGGGGGCCTTGGCGTCCTTGGGACAGCCGGCGAGGCTCAGGGCGAGGATGGTCAGGGTGGCGGGGCGCATCACTCGGCACCTCCCTCGGTGGCGACGTCGGCCGGGGGGGCCGGTCGGATGTGCAGGGCGACGTGGGGGGCGCCGACCACGGCCGCGGCCGCGGAGCGGACGGCCTCGGGGGTGAGCGCGAGGTAGCGGTCCAGGTCTTCCTGGAGCCAGTCCGGGTCGTCCTGGAAGTAGAGGTAGGAGGACAAGGCGCCGGCCTTGCCCTGGATGGTGGCGAGCCGCTCGTAGAACCCGGACTCGAAGCTCGCGGTGGCGGCTTGGACCTCCTCGGCGGCGGGGGGCTGGCCGTCGACCAGCGTGGCGAACCCAGCCATCACCGCATCGACGACTTCGTCGGTGGTGTGGCCCTCGGCGGCGGTGGCCTGGACGATGAAGGCGCTGCCGAGCTCCCGGCTGTACTGGAAGCACGCGAGATCGCGGGCGATGCGGGTCTCCTTGACGACGGTCTGCTGCAGCCGGGCGTCCTTGCCGTTGCACATCAGGCTGGCCACGGCGTCCATCTCGGCGTCGCCGGGCGCGTGCAGTGCGGGGGCGTGCCAGGCGATCCAGACCTTGGCGTCCGGGACCTTGTCGGTCTGGATGTCGACGACGGGCTCAGGAAGCACGACCGGGGGGGCGGTGATCGGCGTGGGATCGGCCCCGCGCGGGATCCACCCGAACTGCTCCGCGATCAGGGTGCGGGCCTGGGCGGGGTCGAAGTCTCCCACCACCGTGAGGGTGGCGTTGTTGGGGACGTACCAGGTGCGGAAGAACGCCTTCACGTCGTCGAGCGAGGCGTTCTGCAGGTCGAGGTGCGAGCCGATGGTGGGGTGGTGGTACGGGTGCCCCTCGGGGAACATCATCGCCATCAGGTCGGCGAAGGCCTCTCCGTAGGGCGGGTTCTCGTACCGCTGCCGCCGCTCGTTGCGCACGACCTCACGCTGGTTGTCGAGCTTGGCCTGGTCGAGCACCGGCAGCAGGTTGCCCATCCGGTCGGACTCCATGAACAGCGCCAGCGGCAGCTCGTGGGCCGGGACGGTCTCGAAGTAGTTGGTGCGGTCGCTGTTGGTGGTGCCGTTGATGGCCGCACCGACCGCCTGCAGCGGCGTGAAGTACTCCCCAGGGGAGTTCGCGCTGCCCTGGAACATCAGGTGCTCGAACAGGTGGGCGAACCCGGTGAGGCCCTGGGCTTCGTCCTTGCTGCCCACGTGGTACCAGAGCTGGACGTGGACGATGGGGTTGGACGTGTCGGGGGCGAGCACGACGTCGAGGCCGTTGTCGAGCTGGTAGCGCTCGTGCGGGACGCTCAGGCCGTCCTGGGCGAGCGCGGCGGGGGCCAGCGCCAGCGCGAGCAGACCGGCCAAGGCGGTGCCTCCACGGGAAATGCGCGGGAGGGGACGGGTCGGGACCAACAGGACCTCCGAAGGTGGGGGGCGACGGGGTCGAGTAGCCTGCCGGCGCGGGAGGGCCACCCTGGGGCGATGTCGCGTGGTGCAACAGCTCGTCCCTTTGCCCCCTGGGAGGCCAACGGGTAGATCCGCCCGTCTCGCACGGGATGGCTGCGGCAGCGCGTCGCACCCGACCCGACCCGGCCACCGCACGACGGTCGGGTGTCCGCTCCCGGAGTCGTCCCCATGGCCCCCCGTCCCGCACAGGCTGCTGCCTGGCTCGTCGCGATCACCGCATTCTTGCTGGTGTTCGGGAGCACGGTGCGGGTGCATGGTGCGGGCCTTGCGTGCCCGGACTGGCCTCTGTGCTTCGGCGAGGTCGTCCCGGCCTACGACTTCAAGGTGTACCTGGAGTTCGGGCACCGCGTCGTCGCGGGCCTGGTCTCGCTGGGCTTCGTCGGGCTCGGCGGGTGGCTGTGGCGACGGGGAGACCTGGCGGACAGCGGGCTGCTCCGGGGCCTGTTCGCCGTCGCGGCGGTCGTGCTCGCCACCCAGGTGGTGCTCGGCGGCCTCACGGTGCTGGAGCTGCTCGCGGAGTGGACCGTCGCCAGCCACCTGCTGGCGGGCAACACCTTCGCGGTCCTGCTCCTGCTGATCCAGCGCGCGCTGTCGGCCCGGGAGGCGCCCGTGGCGCGTGACGTCCTGGCCCCGGCGGCCCGCGCGTCGGCCGTGGCGTTGGCCGTGCTCCTCCCCACCCAGCTCGCGCTCGGTGGGCTCGTCGCCGGGTCCCATGCGGGGCTGGCGTGCGGCACCTGGCCGAGCTGCAACGGCGCAGGGTGGTTCCCCACCTTCTCCGGCCTGGTCGGCCTGCAGGTCACCCACCGGGTCGTGGCCTACACGCTCGCCGTGGCCGTGGTCGTCAACGCCGGCCTGCACGCCGGCAACCCGCGCTCCCGGCGCCCTGCGTTCGCCCTGGTGGCGCTCGTCGCCCTCCAGATCGCGGTCGGCGTCGCCAACGTGTGGCTGCGCCTGCCGATGGAGGTCACCCTGCTGCACTCCGCCGGGGCGGCCGCCCTCATGCTCACCACGGCGTGGCTGCACGACGAGACCTGGCGCGCGCCGGGGGTTGCCGCCGGGGCCGGGGCCGTCACCCCCAAGGCTGGGGTGTCCACCGCCGGCGTGCCCGTGGAGGCCGCGTGAGCACCGCAAGCACCGGCATCCTCGCCGACGAGCGCTCCCTGGTCGACACGCTGCGCCTGTACGTGGCGATCGCCCGCCCGCGCGTGATCGCGCTCGTCGTGTTCACCGGCCTGCCGGCGCTGTGGCTGGGCAAGGACGTCTGGCCCACGGTCTCGGTCGCGGCCCAGGTGCTGATGGGCACGGCCCTCGCCGGGGTCGCCAGCTCGGCCTTCAACGCGTGGCTGGAGCGCGAGTCCGACGCCAAGATGGCCCGCACCCGCAACCGTCCGTTGCCTGCCGCCTCGGTCTTGCCGGGGGCGGTGCTCGGCTACGGCGCGTTCACCACGGTGGCCTCGGCGGTCGTGCTGTACCGGGTGGGGGGCTGGACGCCGGTGGCCGTCGCGATGGCGACCATCGCGTTCTACGTGGTGGCGTACACGTGGTGGCTCAAGCCGCGCACGCCGCAGAACATCGTGATCGGTGGTGCGGCCGGCGGCACGGCGCCGCTCATCGCCTCCGCCGCGATCGACGGATCCATCTCGCTCGGCGCGTGGATCCTGTTCGCCATCATCTTCCTGTGGACGCCGCCCCACTTCTGGGGCGTGGCCATCGTGCGCCAGAACGAGTATGCCGCGGCCGGCTTGCCGATGATGCCCCACGCGGTGGGGGAGCAGGGCACCCGCTGGCGTTCCCTCGGGTATACGCTGGCGCTGCTGCCCGTCACGCTCGCTCCCGTGTGGCTCGGGTACCTGGGGCCGCTGTACGCAGCGGTCGCCGCGGTCACCGGGCTCGGATTCCTCGCGCTGGTCATCCGCTCCCTCGTGGTGCAGGCCCACCGTGCCGATTGGCAGGTGTTCAAGGGCTCCGTCGCGTACCTCTCGCTGTTGTTCCTCGTGATGCTCGTCGATCTCACGCTCCCCTGGGGGACGTCCTGATGTCTCGCAACACCCTCTCCTCCCTGATCCGTGCGGCCGCGTTGGTCGGCGTCGTCGGCCTGTCGGCCGCGTGTGACGCCCCCTGGTCCGACCCCACGATCTGGCCGTACACCACGACCAACCCGATGACGGACTTCGGGCGGGAGATCCACACGCTGTACGCGACCATCACCTACGTGGTGCTCGCGATCTTCGCGTTGGTGACCGTCCTGCTCGCGTTCGTGCTCGTGCGCTACCGCGACGACGGCTCGGCGGAGAACCCGGTCCAGATCCACGGCAACACGCAGATGGAGATCGGCTGGACGCTGGCGCCGATCGCGATCGTGCTCGTGCTGATCATGCCGACCATCCGGACCATCTTCCTGATCGCGGACGCCGCGCCCACGGGCGTCACGGCCGACGACGGCACCTTCAAGCAGACCGTCGAGATCCGCGCGGTCGGCAAGCGGTGGTGGTGGGCCTTCGACTACATCAACGAGGGCTTCAGCACCGGCAACCAGATCGCCATCCCCGACGATCGCCCGGTGAGCCTCCAGATCGTCTCCGACACCGTGATCCACTCCTTCTGGGTTCCCCGCCTCGGCGGCAAGCGCGACGCCGTCCCCGGCCGCGTCAACCGGATCTGGTTCAACATGGAGCAGGACATCGAGCGCGGCGCGCCCCAGCACCTGCGCGGCGAGTGCGCGGAGTACTGCGGTGAGGCCCACGCCCTGATGCGCTTCGAGGTCCTGGCCATGGACGGCGCGGACTTCGACACCTGGGTGGGCGAGTACCAGTCCGGCCCCGAGTTCGCCGACGAGTCGGTCAAGACCGCGGGCGAGGCGGCGTTCATGGAGGGCGGCTGCATCGCGTGCCACGCCGTCACCGGCAACGAGGCGGCGATGGGCACGATCGGCCCGGACCTCACCTTCTTCGGCGACAAGCGCTACCTCGGCGCGGGCGTGCACGACCTGTTCGGCAAGACCTCGCTCGCCTCGCAGGGCGTCGACGTCACCGACCGCCGGTCCATCCTCAAGGCGTGGATCCGCAACCCCAACCAGCTCAAGCCCGGCACCGCCCTGCTGGCCAGCGGCGCCCCGCGCGTCGACGGCATGGTCATCCCCAAGGCGGGCCTGGACGGCATCCTGTCCGAGGACGAGTTCGCCGAGGACAAGCTGGACGCCATCGTGACCTACCTGCTCGCGCAGGAGTCCTCCTTCCCCCTCCGTCCGACCTCGATGGACTGAGCGGCGTCCTCGCTGCGGCGCTTACGCTGCGGCGGCCCGACCCGCCGGTCCCTCCGGACCCCCCTTCGCGAACACCTCGGCCGACGTCGATTCCGAGAGGACCTCATGAGCACTGCCGCCACCGAAGCGCAGACCGCTGTCCACCACCACGAGGAGGAGGACAACAGCCTGTGGTCCTGGCTCACGACCGTGGACCACAAGCGCATCGCGAAGATGTACCTGTTCGCGTCGCTGTTCTTCTTCGGGCTCGGCGGCCTTGAGGCCCTGCTGATCCGCACCCAGCTGATGTTCCCGGAGAACTACTTCATCTCGGCGCAGACGTACAACGAGATGTTCACGATGCACGCCACCACCATGATCTTCCTGTCGATCATGCCGATGAGCGCTGCGTTCTTCAACTACCTGATCCCGCTGCAGATCGGCGCGCGTGACGTGGCGTTCCCCCGGATGAACGCCCTGTCGCTGTGGCTGTACCTGGCGGGCGGCCTCATCCTCAACGTGCCGTTCGCGCTCGAGTACCTGGGCGGCGTGTACGCCGTCCCGGATGGCGGCTGGTTCGGCTACGCCAACATGACCGGCGCCAAGTACTCGCCGGGCATGAGCATCGACTTCTGGATCTGCGGCCTGCTCGTCCTGGGCAACAGCTCGATGATGGCCGGGTTCAACTTCATCACCACCATGCTCAACCTGCGCGCGCCGGGCATGAGCCTGTTCCGCATGCCCATCTTCTCGTGGATGAGCCTGGTCGTGAACTTCCTGGTCGTGATGAGCTTCCCGATGATCACCGTCGGCCTCATCCTGCTGATGTTCGACCGCAACTACGGCACGAACTTCTACTTCCCGGAGAACGGTGGCGACCCGCTGATGTGGCAGCACCTGTTCTGGCTGTTCGGCCACCCCGAGGTCTACATCCTCATCCTGCCGGCGATGGGCCTGGTGTCCGAGGTCCTTCCGGTGTTCAGCCGCAAGCCTCTGTTCGGCGCCCCCTTCGTCATCTTCTCGGGCATCATGATCGGCTTCGTCGGGTTCGGCGTGTGGTCGCACCACATGTTCACCACGGGCCTGGGCCCGGTGGCCGACGCCGCCTTCTCCACCACCACGATGCTCATCGCGGTGCCGACGGCGGTCAAGATCTTCAACTGGATCGCCACGATGTGGGGCGGCAAGGTGCGGTTCGAGACGCCCTCGGTGTTCGCCATCACCTTCGTGTTCCTGTTCACCATCGGCGGCCTGTCCGGCGTCATGCACGCCTCGCCGCCGGTCGACCTGCAGCAGCAGGACTCGTACTTCATCGTCGCGCACTTCCACTACGTGCTCGTCGGTGGCGCCTTCATGGGTCTGCTGAGCGGCATCTACTTCTACTTCCCGAAGATGTTCGGGCGG
>JAUHWK010000244.1 GCA_030424555.1 bacterium
GCCGAGACCCGTACGATCGCCTCGTCGTCGCCGTTCTCGTTGAGGTCGGGCGTGTAGGTGAGCTGCGGCGCGGTGCCCGACAGCGTGCCCTTGGCGGGATCGGAGACCACCACCCAGGTGAGTGTGTCGCCGTCTTCGTCCTCGCCGTTGAGGGTGAAGCTCGCGGAGGCGTCCTCGAGCAGCTCGACGAGCTGATCTGCGGCCGTGGGCGGATCGTCGACCGGCGTGACCGTGACCGTGGCGGTCGCGGTGTTGCTGGGCACCCCGCTGGCGTTGGCCCGGTAGGTGAAGGTGTACACGCCCGAGGCCCCGGCCGGCGGCGTGTAGGTCACGTCCGGACCCGTCCCGGTGAGCTGGCCTTCCGACGGCTGGGAGAGGATCGTGTAGGTGACGGCGTCGCCGTCCACGTCCGCCCCGACGAGGGAGAACGTGATCGCCTCGTCCTCCTGCGTGGTCACCGCCACGTCCGCGGCCGTCGGCGGGTCGTCCACGCCGGTGACCGTGATGGACACGGTGGCCTCGTTGGAGGTGCGGCCTCCGTCGGTGGCGACCCACGCCACCGTGTCCGGCCCGAAGTAGTCGGGGTCGGGCGTGTAGGTCCGGGTCGCCCCCGTCCCGCTCAGCGTGCCGTGCGCAGGGTCGTTGATGACCACGTAGGTGAGGATGTCCCCCGGATCGGCGTCCGTCGCCGAGAACGTGATCGTGCCCGAGCCGTCCTCGACGATCGTCGCGGACGAGCTGGTGGCGACCGGGGTGTCGTCCTGGCCCTCGACCCGCACGGTGATGTCGCGGGTGACGTCGGAGATCCCATCCGACGCCGTGATGCGGAACACCTCATCGCCCGAGAAGTCGGGGTCGGGGGTGTACACGAACGCCGGGAGCGTGCCGGTCAGGTCCCCGTTCGCGGGCTGCTGGGCGACCGACCACACCAGGGTCTCCCCATCCACCTCGCTCCCCGCCAGGATGGCGGACAGGACGTCGTCCTCGTCCACCACGAACGTCTGCGCGAAGAAGCGCGGGGCATCGTCGACCGGCGACACCGTCACGGACACGGTGCGCTGGATCGTGTGGGTGCCGTCGGTGACCGTGTACTCGAACGCGTCGGGTCCGAAGAAGTCCGCGTCGGGCGTGTAGGTGAGGGTGGGCAGCGAGCCCTCGAGCACGCCGTGCTCCGGGTCCTCCACGATCGCGAAGGTGATCGGGTCGCCATCGGGGTCGGTCGCCGTGAGCGTGACGACCACGTCGCCGTCCTCCGCCACCGTCACCGACCGGTTCGAGGCGATGGGCGCGCCCGGAACGAGGTCCGAATCCTCCGTGTCGGTCTCGTCCGTCTCGTCCGTGTCGCCCGTGTCCGAGGTGTCCGAGGTGTCGCCCCCACCGCTGTCGTCGGTCTCGTCGGTGTCTCCACTGTCGCCGGAGTCGCCCGAATCGTCGGTTTCGTCCGTGTCGCCCGAGTCCGCGCTGTCCCCGGAGTCGTCGGTCTCGTCGGTGTCCCCGCTGTCGTCGGTCTCCCCCGTCTCGGAGGTGTCCGACGTGTCGCCCGTGTCCGACGTGTCGCCCGTGTCCGACGTGTCGCCCGTGTCCGACGTGTCGCCCGTGTCCGACGTGTCGCCCGTGTCCGACGTGTCGTCGAAGCCGTCGGTGTCTTCACACCCGCCGTCCTTGCACCCACCGTCGTCAGCAGGACACCCCGCCAGGCCGAGGGCGAGCAGGGGGAGAACGAGCGCGTGCAAACCAGGATGACCAGACATGAAGACCCTCAGGGCAGGGTCGGCCAGTCTACGTTGAAAAAGTCCCCACCGACAGCCCCGATCGCGCGGTCTTTCCCCCAAGGCCTCAGTCCTGCGACCCGGAGGTCACGAGGCGAAGGCGAAGGCGTCGTCCCACACCGCCTGTGCGTCCTCGTCGATCCGGGGACCGTGGGCCGGCACGATGCGCGCGGGGGCCCATCCGGACACGGTCGCCACCGACGCCGCGAGGGCTGGGCGGTCGCGCACGGTCCACTTCCAGTCGGTGGGCGGGCCGGGGCGCCGGTCCATCCCCACCGCCCGAAGCAAGGCACGTTGAACCGGGCGGAACCCCCCGCCGTCCTGACCCAGGTTCTCGATCAAGTCGCTGACCACCAAGGTGGCACTGGGAACGTGAAACAGCACGATCTCGACGTGGAACGGGTGACCGTGGACCGCCTCCGCGCGGACGACCTCCACCGGCCAGGGCGCGTCTGTGCCCTCGGTGAGCTCGACCGCCACCGTGAGGTCGGGCCGGCGCGCGGCCAGACCGGGTGCTGCCACCAGGACGGCGTCGGGAAACGCCTCGGTCCACGCGGCCACGAACAGGTGATGCAGCGGGTTCGGTGCGACGATCCAGCGCACCTCGCCCAGCGCACGGACCGATGCGAGCCGCGCCTCGGTCGCCTCCACCGGCGAGTACACCAGCAGCCCCTCGCCCGTGTCGATCACCGTCATGCGCGTGCCGAACGGCGCACCGTGAAACACCAGCGGCACCCGCGCGACGTGCAGCCCGTCGGCCAGGGCCACCAAGGCCCCATCGGACGCCTCGTCATCTGGGATCGCGCGGACCGGCGGCGGCAGGGTGTCGGCGACCGCCGCCCCCAGCACGAGCGCCCCGACCAGGCCGACCAGGCCCACCGTGGCGAGCACCCCGCCCAGGGCGACCACCAGGGAGGTCTCCGAGGCGAACACACCGACGGTCCCGAGGACGGCCGCGCCGAGCGACCACTGGATCGCGGGGAGCACACCCGTCATCCCGTCCGTGGTGCCCGACCGACCCGCCGCGGCAAAGTGGACCGCCCGTGCGAGCACCGAGGCCGTCACCATCCCCGCCACCGTCTCCAGCCCGTCGACCTTGTGGTTCGTCGTGTCCACGGTCACCTCCACGCCCGCGGCCGGTAGCCGACCGCCCAGCGGCTGGCGACCTGCGGCCCCGCGACACACGGGGGCACCTTGGATTGACCGGAGGACGCCCGATCGCGCTCAGGCGCCCTTGGTCATCATCATCATCAGGCCCGCGCCGAGGGCTGCGGAGACCATCGCCACCACCGTGACGACACCCGCGATCACCGCCGCTGGCGCCCGCTGCACCCAGGGGGTCGCTCCCTTGCGCCGACGGGGCTCGGGAGGCGGCAGCTCGTCGAGGATGCGGCGCACCGCGAGGCTGCGCACCGCCGTGACCTCCTCGGGCGACACCGGATTCGACGTGACCGAGCCCGAGCGCGTGACCGACACCGAGGGGCCGTCTTCTTCGGACTCGAAGCGCTTGAGCGCCTCGCGCAGGACCCGCACGCTGGGGAAGCGCCGCTCCGGATCTTTCTCAAGGCACTGCATCACCATCCGCTCGAGCTCGCGGGGCACCGACAGGTTCGGGTTGGCCTCGGAGAACGGGGGCGGCATCTCCTGCAGGTTGGCGAGCAACACCGCGGTGGTCTGGCCGGCCTTGAACGGCAGGACCCCGGTGAGCGACCGGTACATCAGAATGCCCAGGGCGTAGATGTCGGTGCGGCCATCACAGGCGTCGTCCCGGATCTGCTCGGGCGCCATGTACATCGGCGTGCCCATGACCTGGCCGACGTCCGTGACCTCGGGATCCACCGACACCAGATCCTTGGCGAGCCCGAAGTCGACCACCTTCACCACGTCGAGCACGCCAGCGTGGCGGGTGAGCAAGATGTTGGCGGGCTTGAGGTCGCGGTGGATCAGGTCCAGCGCGTGGGCCTCTTCCAGCGCGTCGCAGATCTGCACCGCGATGTGGATCAGACGGAGCGGCGGGATCGGGCCGGCCGCCTGCAGGCGCTGCATGCTGTAGCCGTCGATGTACTCCATCACGAGGTACGGACGCTCATCCACGCGGCCGTAGTCGTACACCCGCACGATGTTGGGGTGCTGCAGCCGCGCGAGGGTGGACGCCTCGCGGCGGAAGCGCTCCGCGAACTTCTCCATCGACTCGTGCAGGTGCTGCGGGTCCATCACCTTGACCGCGACCTTGCGGTTCAGGAGCACTTGCTCGGCGACGTAGACCGCGCCCATCGCCCCGCGGGCGACCAGCTTCTCCAGCACGTAGCGCCCGTCGAGGATCGTTCCCTCGAGCGGGTCGGACTGCTTGCGCGAGCGAGCGCCGACATCCGTGCTGGCCATCTGCCCTCCGACGACTGGGCGAGCTGGGCGGGTTCCCATCCATTCTCCCACGGGGACGCAGCCCCCCCGCATGACATCTTCCCGACACATCCTGGTCCATTCGGGATCCATTCGTCGATTCCAAAGATGGAACGGGATCGATCGCAGGACCGGCCGATGGCGGCGATCCCGTGTGGGTTTTCCGCAGCGAGGGCGATCCCCCGTGGCGCGGACCGCGCGCAAGGGGCAAAGGCGGGGCGATGCCCTCCCCTGCACTCCACTTCGTCCCCCTCGGCGGCTCCGGCGAGATCGGGATGAACATGAACCTGTACGGCCACGACGACACGTGGCTGATGGTGGACTGTGGGATGGGGTTCGAGCGGGCTGGGGAGGACACGCGGGTCGTCGTCCCCGATCCGCGCTGGGCTGCCACCCTCGGCGGGCGCCTCCTGGGCTTGGTCGTCACCCATGTCCACCTCGACCACCTCGGCGCGATCGACATGCTCTGGCCCCGTCTGCGCTGTCCGGTCCACCTCACGCCGTTCGCCGAGGCCGTCCTCCGCCCCCGCCTGCGCGAGGCCCGCCTGGAGCGGTTCGTCCCCCTGCACGTCCACCCCGTCGGCGACCGGTTCACCCTGGGCCCGTTCGACCTCGAGTTCGTCGGCCTGACCCACTCGACCCACGAGTCCACGGGGCTGGTGATCCGCACGCCCGTCGCCACGGTGTTTCACACCGGCGACTACAAGCTCGACCCCGATCCGGTGATGGGCCCACCGACCGACCTCGACCACATGACCCGCCTCGGCGACGAGGGGATCGACGTGGTCGTCGGCGACTCGACCAACGCCACCAAGGAGGGCCGCAGCCGCTCGGAGGCCGAGGTGGCCGCCCACCTGCGCACCCTCGTGCATGCGGCCGAGCACCGGGTCGCGATCGCCACCTTCTCCAGCCACATCGCCCGCATCCACACCCTCGCCAAGATCGCCGAGGAGACCGGACGCCACGTCGTGCTGGTAGGCCGGGCGATGAAGCGCATGACCGACGCCGCACGCGCGGTGGGATTGTTCCGTGACGTCCCCCCGTTCCTCGACGTCCGCGAGGCTGGCTTCCTGCCCCGTGAGACCGTGCTCTACGTGCTCACCGGCACCCAGGCCGAGCCTGGATCCGCGCTGGACAAGATCGCGCAGGACCGGCACCGCCACGCCTTCCTCGACGCCGACGACACCGTGATCTTCAGCTCGAAGATCATCCCCGGCAACGAGGCGCCGATCGCCCAGCTGCACGCCCGGCTCAAGGCACGGGGGCTGCGTGTCATCCACGAGCAGGACGATCCCCTCGTCCACGCGTCCGGCCACCCGTGCCGCGACGAGCTTCGGGACCTGTACAGCCGGCTGCGCCCGGGTGCGGTCGTCCCCGTCCACGGCGAGGCCCGGCACATGCAGGCCCACGCGGAGCTGGCGGTCGAGCTGGGGATCGCGCCGGTCCCCGTCCGCAACGGCGACGTCCTGCACCTCGCCCCCGGCCCCGCCCGCTCGCTCGGGGAGAAAGTCCCGAGCGGCCGGATCGTCCGCAAGCGGTAGCGCCATCAGCGCCGTCGGTGCAGGTCCGTCCCCTCGCCGTGGGATGCGCGCCAGGCGTCCCGCCAGATCGCCGTGCGGCCGTCCCCCTGCGGCGTCGTCCACACGGGTGGCACCCGCACCGCGTCCGCATCGGCCACACCCCAGGCCGTGAGCACCGCCCGCACCGCGGCCGCCGGGTCCGCGATCACGTCCTCGTACTGAAGCGTCCACACCGAGCGGCCCGCCAAGGCCGTGTCCCACCACGCTTCGTCGGCCTCGATCGCTGCGAGCCGCCGATCCACCGCGCGGGGATCGGGGCGATCCGGCCCTCGCGCCTGCTGGTGGGCCGCCCACCGCCCGGTCTGGCGTGCCCGTGCCCAGCTGATCGCCTGTGCGACCCGGTCCTCCCGCACCAACCGCACGACGGCCGCGCCTGGATCGAGCAGCTCGGTCCACGCC
>JAUHWK010000245.1 GCA_030424555.1 bacterium
TCGCGTGCGCCACGGAGGCGAGCGTCGCCAAGACCTACGCCACCGAGATGGCGGTCGACGTGGCCGACGCCGCGGTCCAGATCCACGGTGGCTGGGGCTACACCGACGACTTCCCGGTGGAGCGCCTGCTTCGGGACGCCCGGCTGGGCCCGATCGGCGAGGGGACGAGCGAGATCCAGCGGGAGCTGATCGCCCGCGCCATGCTCCAAGTGTGACCCGCGCCGCCGCTGGATAGGCCGGTGGCGGAGGCACGATGCAGACCGAGGGCCACGCAGCGATCGGGATGGACTGGCGCACGTCGGTCCGGGCGGTCTTCGCACAGGTCGCGGGGCGCGCGATGCCGCCACAAGCCCACGCGGCCGTCCCGCAGGTCCGTGCGATCGAGCTCGGCCCAGACGATCCCCTGCCTCGCCTGGATCGCCCGGCGGTGTTCCGGGGTGCGGCCCGTTCGTGGGGCTGCGCGGAGTGGACGCTGGCCTCGCTCGGCGCACAGTACAGCGATGACCGGGTGTGGATGCCCGACGGGTTTGTCGCGCTGTCGGACGCCGTCCGCCATGTGTTCGACGGGGGACCGGACGCGATCCGGTTCTGGCCCTTGTTCACCCAGCATCCCGAGCTGCTCGACGCGCTGGATCTGGGCTTCCTCGCGCGGCACCGGTCCCGGGACGCCTACCCGATCGACCAGGGCATCCAGGTGTTCGCGGGCACCCATCACAGCGAGCCCACCCCGCTCCACATCGCGAACGACTCCAACCTGTTCGTCCAGTGCGAGGGGTCCAAGCGGTGGGTGCTGTACCCGGCGTCTGCCACCCGGGTGCTGGGACTCGAACGGTTCGATGCGGAGTACCGGCGCCCGGCCGACGCGATGTCGCCCGATCGCTTCGATCCCCTCCACCCGGATCCCGCCCACCCGGCCGCGGCGCTGCCGTCGCTCGAGATCGTGCTGAATCCGGGCGATGTCCTGTATGCACCACCCTTCTGGTGGCACACGGTCCAGAACGTCGACGGCCCCACGCTCGCATTTGGCGTCCGCTGGGTGGATCCGGTGCGCTGCCTCCGCAATGCCCCCGCCCTCGCGCTGTTGGATCTCGGCGCCACCCGTCCGCCGATCTGGCGCTCGCTGGCCGTCTCTCGTCGGGCGTTCCCGCTCGTGTTCCTGGAGCACATCGATCCCGCGGGCGATCCGGCGTCGGAGCAGGCGTGGCGGGCGTCGCTGGAGGCGGGGTTCGCCGAGTACGCGCGCCGGATGCAGGCGGCGGGCTTGGGCTTGCCGCGTCCTTGGGCGTGAGGCGGATCCGAACCACGCGTCAAAGCAAGGCAATCGCTGACCCGTCGTGGGGGGCGGGCTGTCGGTTGTGGACCGGACGGGGGATGTGACACCATGTGCCGCCCGGAGGTTCGCGATGCAGCCCACGTCCCATCTCCCGCGTGTCCTGGCCCTGTGCCTGGTCGTCGGATGTGCGCCCCCTGAGGAGGATGCGCCCGACCCGTTCGACGCCGAGGATCCCGCGGACTGGGATGCCCTGTTCCCGGCAGCGGACGCCTGGGAGAGCACCGGTCCGGGCCTCGGGATCCAGACGTTCGAGGAGGACGACCTGTGGACGGCCTGCGCGTTCCTGGAAGGGGATCCGGCCACCACTGCGGACCACCACAACCTGTCGGTGATGTACGACGGCTACCTGGTGATGCCCTGGGCGCCCGAGGACAGCGGCGGCGGGATCACGCTGTTTGACGTCTCCGATCCGTGCGATCCCCGCAAGGTGGGAGAGGGGTATGCGGACGGGATGCGCGAGTCCCACAGCCTGGGCTTTGCCACGGTGGGCGACCGCACGTACCTGGCCGTCGACTACATGGTCCCGCCCGTCGACAAGGAGACGCCGTCGAACGTGGGAGGGATCGGGTTCTGGGACATCACCGATCCGACGGCACCCACGTGGGCGAGCGAGCTGACGTTCGACGGGTTCCACTACCCAGATGCCTACTTTCGCGTGACGCTCAGCACGTTCTGGCAGGGCAGCACCCTGTACGTGTCCTACGGCCTCAACGGCACGGTGATCGTCGACGTGTCCGACCCGCTCGCGCCCGTGGAGATCGGCCGGGTGGCCGCAGACGGCCAGCTCGTGGGGTCGTTCCACGTGTGGGGAAACCGGGCGATGGCCTCGTCGGCGGGCCTCGCGCGCACGGTGCTGTGGGATGTGTCCGACCCGACCGCACCGCAGGCGGTGTTGGGCGGCGACTTCGAGGTCTACGACGAGATCCTGGGCCGGCCGGCGGCGTACTACTTCGCCAACCTCACCGCAGACTACGCCTTGTTCGCGCGCAAGGATGGCCGCGGCGGTCCGCTGCTGTACGACATCTCGGACCCGAGCGCGCCCGCGTTCGTCGGCACGCCGACCGAGGCGGTCGGGGACGGCGGGTACGTGTTCGAGCAGAACGGGTACCTGTTCCAGGGCGAGAGCGACCACGGGGCGGTGTACGACCTCTCCGATCCGGGCGCGCCGACAGAGGTCGGACGCATCGACCTCAAGGGGGACCTGGACACCGTCACCCCGCTTGGAAACCTGCTGATCGCCTCGGTGGACTCGGACGCGGACGAGGGCAAGGCCAGCATGATCGCCCCCTGGCGTGTGGCGCCCGACACCCAGCCACCGCGGGGGGGGATGCGCAGCCCGGAGGACGGCACCACCGATCGACCCGTCACCAGCCGGATCGGCATCGTGTTCGACGAGATGCTGGAGCCGGTGAGCGCCCACGAAGGCAGCGCGCGGGTCGTGACGGACGAGGGGGTGGTGATCGAGGTGATGGCGCAGGTGCAGGAGAACATCCTCAACCTGTCTCCTCGGCAGCCCTTGCCGGCCAACACGCGCATCCACGTGCAGCTCCCGGAGGGTGGCCTGTCCGACGTGTCGGGGAACCGACTGGCCGAGACCGTGCAGTGGTCGTTCTCGACGTCCTCCGACGGCGCGTGACCGACGGGCGATGTGCCTGTTTCACAGGACGTTGTCGTACAACCTGATACGCTTCGACGGAACCTGTTGATCCGATCGCACCGGGGTCCGCTATGGCTGGAACACCGGGCGATGTAGCCCCGGAGATCCGATGTCCCACGAAGCCTCCCTTTCCTCACCACTGCAGCCCCATCGCGTCCGAACGTCGCGTTGGATGGGATGGATGGGGGTACCCGCGATCGTGCTCGTCACCGGGTGCAAGGCGCTGGAGGTGGCCGAGGAGCCGTTCAACGACGCGCTCGTCACCACGTACCGGACGTTCGACGCGCCCGACGAGGAGCTCGCGCCTGCGCTGCGCGCCATGGAGCGTCAGCTGTACCTGGGGATGGCGTTCGAGACTGGCGATCTGGCGGACCGCGCGGTGGAGCCGTCCCTGCTGTCGCGGGCAGACGTCGAGCACCTGGAGGGGATCCCCGATCGGGACCCTGCCGACGCGCTGGCGGTGGCCACCGGGTACCTGTCGCCGTTCGGCATCGACGAGCATGCCCGGATCCCACTGCTGGAGGATCAGCGCGAGGTGGAGCCCCAGTCGCCGGAGCACTACGACCGCGAGTGGCTCGACGGCAAGGCGTGCTGGCAGCCGCGGGACTGTGCGCTGATGGAGACGTTCCAGAACCTCACCAAGTCGTACTCCCTGCTCGGAAGCGTCGAGTACGACTTCTTCAAGGACTTCCGCTGGGTCGACCTCAACACCGGCCTCAAGGGGGCCGAGCCGCGCTGGGCCTTCATCGCGCGCTCGTGGAATCCGGGCTCGTACAGCAAGGACGGGGACGCCAGTGAAGACGACGGCCTGGTGTTGTGGCAGAGTTACACCTTGGAACTGTGGCTTCCGCGCGATGGAGGAGGATTCGTGTTTTCGGATGAAGATCCCCGCCCCTCCGATCGTCCAGATGCCGTGGACAGCCAAGGTGACGGGGGAACCCTGCGCTTGCTGACCCTTTGGACCGAGACCAAGACCCCCATCGCAGCCGATCGCGCCACCGAGGTCGGGACCATCCGGTGGGGAGCCAACCAGAACTTCGAAGCGCACGACGACTGGCTCGAGGAGAATCCGAGATGAACACCGCCCTGCCCTTGGCCGCCGCCCTGCTCGCGCTGTCCCCTGTCGCCATGGCCGACGAGGGAGAGCCGAAGGTCCGGGAGTTCGGCTTCGTGGCCGAGGGCATCGTGTTCGGGGCGGGATCGGATCGCACGGAGCCCGGCGCGCGGCGTCCTGCCAACCTGGTGTGTGCTGGGGTGATGGGGCAGCGCCGGGAGGGCTTCAAGCTCGGCGTGGAGCTGCTGGGGTGTGGGGGCGATCGTCGGCGGGTCGGCGGCCTGTACGGCGGCACGCGCCTGCACTTCGGCGGCAACCTCGGGCCCTTCCGCCTCGGGGGCGGCGCGGGCGTGGGCTTGGGCGGCCTCAGCGACACCAGCGACTTGGCGCAGGGCTCCCGGTGGTCCACGTTCCTGTACGTCAAGCCAGGCCTCACGGCGGGCTTTCAGCTGTGGGGCGTCGGGGTCGACATCGAGGCGTTCGCGTTCCTGCCGATCCACCTGCTGCAGGTCGTGGGCGGGGAGGCCACGCCCTACACCATCGCCAACGCGGGTGCGGGCGCCCGGGTCAACGTGATGTTCGGCAAGAGCCCCAAGCGGGTCCGGGAGGAGCAGGAGGCGGCCGAGGAGGCCCAGCGGCAGAAGGCGGCCCTGATCCGGGCCCAGCGGGAGGCCGAGGAGGCCCGTCGACGCGCCGCCGCCGCCGAGGCCGCGGTGGAGGCTGCGCGGGTGGAGGCGGCCCACGCGGCGGAGGCGGCAGCCCTGGCGATCCCGGCGGCCCCGGCGGGCGCGCCCGCTCCAGCCCCACAACCCGCGCCGCCGCCGACGCCGACGCAGACGCAGACGCAGACGGCCAACCCCACGACCACCCAGACCACCACGATCACGATCGTGCAGCCGCCCGCGCCGAGCCAGCCGCTGGCCATCCCTGCGGGACCGGGTGGGCCTGGCGGGGAGTGATCCTCGGTGGCGGCCCGTGGCGGGTCGTCGTACGGTCGGCGGCCAGGAGCCGCCCTGATCGACCCCACCGCCCGTCCCCATCCCGCGCGCCTCAGCGTGGTGATCCCGTGCCTCGACGAGGCGGCGGTGCTGTCCACGACCGTGCAGCGGCTGCGGGACTGCCTGGGACCGCGTGAGGGCCTGGAGCTCGAGCTGGTCCTGGTCGACGACGGCAGCCGCGATGGCACCGACGGGGTGATCCGGCGTCTGTCGGATGGCGATCCGGGCATCGTGGGGGTGTTCCTCGCGCGCTCGTTCGGGCAGCAGGCCGCCACCAGCGCGGGCTTGCGGTTCGCGTCGGGTGACGCGGTGGCGGTGATGGACGCAGACCTCCAGGATCCGCCTGAGGTGCTGCTCGCGATGCTGGATGCGTGGCAGGCGGGGGCGGACGTGGCGTACGGCACCCGCCGCACCCGGGAGGGCGAGCCGGTGGTCAAGACCCTGCTGGCGTCGGCCTACTACCGGGTGCTGGCCCGGCTGAGCGAGGTGGACGTCCCGCTCGACACCGGGGACTTCCGGTTGATGGACCGGTCCGTGGTGGACGCCCTGTGCGCGATGCCCGAGCAGGATCGGTTCTTGCGGGGGATGGTGGCGTGGCTCGGATTTTCGCAGGTGCCCGTGCCGTTCGACCGGGCGCCGCGGGCCGCAGGCCACAGCAAGTACGACCTCGCGCGCTCGGCGTCGCTCGCGATCGATGGCCTCGTGGCGCTGGCGCCGGCCCCGCTGCGCGCGTTCGTGGCCGTGGGGGCCTTCGGCGTGGCCGTGGGGGCGATCGGCGCGGTGGCGGCTGCCTGGCAGGGCTCGTGGGCCCTGGCGGCGTTCGCCTCGGTGTGGCTCCTCGGCGGCGTGCAGATCGCGCTGCTCGCCGTGGTCGGCGAGTACGTGGCGCGGGCGCTGCGGGAGGTCCGACGCCGTCCGCCCTACGTGGTGCGGGAGGTCGTCGGACCGTCGGTGGCGGGCGCCAAGGTGCGGCCTGGCGGGTGGGGGCACGACACCCCCGTGCCCACCGTGGTCAGCGCGCGATCGTGACCGAGATCATCTTCACGGGGACGCTGGTCTGACCGGACCGCGAGCCCTTGCTCTCGATGGTCTTGATCACG
>JAUHWK010000246.1 GCA_030424555.1 bacterium
ACGGGCGCTTCGCCCGACGAGGACGGCGACCCCAGCTGCCAGGTTCAGTCCTCGCGCGCCGCATCTCGGAGCACTTGCTCCAGCAGATCCGCCACGTCCACCTCCGACGCCCATCGGCGCATCTGATCCTCGTCGAGCGTATCGCCAAGGACGTGCAGCACGCCCCTCACGTCGCGCAGCTGTCGTTCGGACACCTCACCACCGCGCCGGTACCACCGGAGCTTCTCGACGACCATGTCCTCTGGAGCGGAGACCGGCACCTCGCGTCCGTCCGGCAAGGTCAGGACCCGACGGTTCTGCAATCCGTGCCGCGCGAAGGTCTCACCCGCACAGAACACATCGATCTTCTCCGTCGTCTCGAAGTGGATGACGTTGAAGCTCGCGCGGTGACGTGCCGCGCCTCGCACGACATCCTCATCCACGTAGAAGGCGCCACCGAGCGCCCCGACGAACGACGCCACAGCTCGTGGAGGGAGGTCGGACACGAGGTCCACGTCGTGTGTGGCTCGGGGTTCGCCGTAGGCAGAGGTCGCCACGGATCCTCCGATCATCCAGCGAGCACCAGCAGCCTCGAGCGCAGCGCCGACCGCCATGGCCACGCCGAGTTGGTCCAGTTCGTCGCTCACCGACCCTCGGTCTCCGGGTCCCAGTCGAACACTCGGCGCATCAGCTCATCGCCGTACCGTAGGGCCGCGAGTCGCAGTCGGATGCGTCGGTCGTCGTCGTCTGGGTACGTCGCGCGGAGCCGCGCCTCGGCCATCGCCTCCGCCCCTGCACGAACGCGGGCGGTCAGCGCCATCCGTTGCCCCGGCGACAACCTGCGGAGCAGTGCCACCTGGACAGCGTGGGCGTCGGGGTCCGTGTCCTGGGAGGAAGGCTTCATGTCCCCACCCTACCCCATCCGGATCAGCGCGCTCCAGCCGCTCATCTGACAGATGACGAGCTTCAGCTCGTCCGTCGGCGCCGCCGCCAGGGTTCGAGCGTTGTCCATCAGGGGGCGCCACTTTTATTCATCGGTCGCCAACGGCTCCCTCTCAGGCCCCTGCCCCTGAACACCCGCCCAAGGCCCGATCTCCTGTGGAGGTTGGGCCTTGTTCGTTCTCCCCTCTACGGGTTCCCCCCCCATGGACGGCCTGGATCGCGGCCCGGCCCTCCCCTCGCCCCCACACCCGGCACGGTCTTCGTCCCCTCCCGCCTCCCCACATCCATGCCACCCCCGCTTGACGCAATGTCGCGTCTGCTTTACCTGCCGTACACCTCACCTGACGTGAGGGCCGAGAGGTACTGCATGACGTTCTCCGAGAAGGGTGCCTGGATCATGGTGTCCACCACCGTGCTGGTCTCCATCGCCTACGCCGTCGGCGTGCAGCTCGCGGGGGGGTGGGACGTGGGCTCTGCAGCCTGGCTGCTCGCCGCGATGATCGCCCTCGTGGTGGTGTCCGCCGTGGGCCACGCTGCGGCCGCCGCGAGCAGCCCTGCGGAGGCCGATGTGGTCGACGAGCGCGATCAGGCCATCGCCCTGCGCGCCCAGCAGGTTGGCGGATGGTGCTTGAGCGCCGGCGCGGTGGGCATCGCCGGCTACGCGATGGTGCTTGGGCAGTGGCGCCTCGCCCACATGCTGCTGTTTGCGCTCGCCGCAGCCACGGTCGCTGAGCCACTCACGGCGATCGTGCTCTACCGGCGGGAGGCGTGACCCCATGTCCGATCACGGGATCCACAACGCCATCCGCCGTCTGCGCTTCGACGCCGACGAGATGACCCAGAGCCAGCTCGCCGAGCTCGCCGGAGTCACCCGTCAGACGATCCACGCCATCGAGAAGGGCAAGTACGCGCCGTCGCTGTTGGTCGCGTTCCGCATCGCGCGCGCCTTCGGACGCCCCCTCGAGGAGGTGTTCCAGTACGTGCCCGAGGCCCCGTAGCGCGGGGCTACTGGGCCGGGGCGATGTGGGCTGCCATCGAACGTGAGCCGCAACGGCCACCCACCCCCTCCGCACCTCAGCGCAGCGACACCACGGTCTCGCGCCAGTCGCCATCGGCGGTGGCGAACTCTCCGCCGTCCTCGAACGCGGCGCGGGCGGTGGCGTCGTCCTGCAGGTGGGCGGCGAGCCAGGCGGTCGGGTAGCCGAGGAACCCCTCCACACCGCGCCGACAGGCGCCGATGCCGTCGCAGCCTGGGTCGCCCTGCACGTCGTTGTGGTTCACCCCGGCCAGCGTGCCCCATGCCTTGGACATCGAGTCGGGGGTGTCGTCGTAGAAGGTCTGGTGGCTTCGGCGCGGCGAGATCACCGTGTCGCGGCTGCCGTTGAGATACATCACGGCCCGGCCGGTCAGCCCGGAGGTGGGCGGGCACGGGGCGTCGTCGCTGCACCACATCACGGCGGGCTTCTCGAACGTGACGAGCACCGCCACCCGGCCTTCGCCGTCGATCATCGCGTTGGTGGCACCGCCCGCACCCTGCGAGTGCCCCAGCGCCCCCACCCGGTCGGGATCCAGCCGGCCCGCCAGCGGGCTGGTGGCGTCCTCCGACGCCGCGAGCGCCAGGTCGAGCGCCTCCAGCAGCGGCACCCCATCCCCCACGCCTGGGTTCTCGGACGCCAGGTGCTCCAGCAAGGTGGTGTACTTGGACGTCTTGGCTCCAGTGCCGTTGCCCCACACGAGGACCGGCGCGGGACCGGCCGTGTCGGGGAGCCAGGCGTGGACGGGGCTGTTGTCCCGATCACAGCAGGCGACATCGTCGAGCGTGACCACGCCGTGCGGACCCGGTTGCAGGAACTCGGCCTCCACCGGGCCTGCCGGCGTCCAGGGGCCAGGCGCACAGGCCGTCCCCATCCACGCGATCCACCCGGCCATCCACGCTCGACGCATCGTCACCTTCCGAGGGTCCGGTACCCTCCCCGCGCGAACCTGCCTCCGATCAAGATCGGGCGACCGGTCTCCATCGCTCACCGCGGAAGCGCGGCCACGGCGTCGTGGTACTCGCGAACCAACGCGTCGACGATGTTCTCGATGGTCGTGATGTCGTGGATCTCGGCCACGCCGTGCCCCGCAGACCAGATGTCCTTCCACTGCTTGGCGCCCTCGGGCGTGCGGTCTGGGGTCCAGTCCTCGGGCAGGGTGCGGCGCAGGAAGTTGGCGTGAACGCCAGAGATCTTGTCCGTGTAGACGATCTCCTCGGGCCCGGAGTCCACGACCATCTGCTTGTAGGCGTCTTGCGCCCCGCACTCCACCGACGGGATGAACCGCGTGCCGAGGTAGACCAGCTCGGCCCCGAGTGCGAGGCTGGCCGCGATCTGCTTGCCCGTGCTGATGCAGCCCGCCGCCACCACCGGCACCGACAGGTTGTCGCGCAGGTACGGGATCAGGGCGTAGGGGCTGATTCGGCCAGCGTGGCCTCCCGCACCGGCCGCCACCCCGATGATCGCGTCGACCCCCGCCGCCTCGGCCTTCTTGGCGTGCTTGAGGTTGATCACGTCGTGCAGCACGCGGGCCCCTTGCGCGTGGGCCCGGTGGACGAGCTCGGTGGGGTTGCCGTACGAGGTGATCCACACCGGCACCTCGTACTGCTCGCACAAGGCGACGTCGGCCGCGAGCCGCTCGGGGTCGGTGAGGCCGATGGTCATGTTGATCGCGAACGGCTTGTCGGTGCGCGCGCGCACAGACTGGAGGATCGCCTCGAAGTCCTCGGCGGTGCGTCCGTTGAGCGAGGGCATCGCGCCGAGGATGCCCGCCTCCGCACACGCCACCAGCATGTCAGCGTTGGAGATGATGAACATCGGCGCGCAGACGATCGGGTACGTCAGGCCGAGGGCGCGGGACAGGGGCGTCGAGAAGGACATGGGGACCTCAGGCGAAGGCCTTGGGCGTATCGACCTGGGCACCTCCGTGGGAGGTGCGGAGGCCACGTCCGGATCCGGATGCCCCCTTGCCGGTTGAGTGTGCGCGCCTACGCTCTGGTCATGAGCGGCTTCCTCATCCGAACCCTGGCGACCATGCTCGCCCTCTGGCTGGCGTCGGCGATCGTGCCAGGCGTCGACGTGGGCGGCACGGTCACCCTGTTTCTCGCGTCGATCCTGCTCGGCGTGGTCAACGCGATCGTGCGTCCGCTGATGATCGTGCTCACCCTGCCCTTCACCGTCGTCACCCTGGGCCTGTTCCTGCTCGTCGTCAACGCCACGATGTTTGGCCTGACGGCGTGGCTGCTCCCCGGGTTTGTGGTCTCGGGGTTCTGGCCTGCGCTGTTCGGGTCCCTGGTGGTCAGCGTCACGAGCACGGTGGTGAGCTGGAACATCGGAAGCGGCGTCCGGCGTGAGGTGGTGGTCGTCAAGCGCTGACCGAGTCGGCGCCTCGCCCCTCGCACCCTGGACGGACTAGGACGCAGGCCCCGCCTTCCCGAGGTCCGCCATGCCCGCCCTGCGTCCCGACGTCGATCCCGACGGCCTGCTCGAGTACTCGGTCGTCTACTCGGACCGCTCTCTGAACCACATGTCGGCGGCCTTCCGCAGGGTGATGACGGACCTCGCCCAGTGGCTGACGCAGGCGTACGGCGGTGCGCGCACCGTGATCGTCCCGGGCAGCGGCACCTTCGCGATGGAGGCCGTGGCTCGCCAGTTCGCGACCGACCAGCCCGTGCTCGTGATCCGCAACGGCTGGTTCAGCTACCGCTGGTCCCAGATCTTCGAGGCTGGCGCCATCCCCGCCTCCGAGACCGTGCTCAAGGCCCGCCGCCTGACCGCCGGTCCACAGGCGCCGTTCGTCCCCGCCCCGATCGAAGAGGTCGTCGCCACGATCGCCGCCGAGCGGCCCGCGGTGGTGTTCGCCCCCCACGTGGAGACCTCCGCGGGGATGATGCTGCCCGACGACTACCTGCGCGCCGTGGCCGATGCCGTGCATGCGGTGGACGGGTTGTTCGTGCTCGACGGGATCGCGTCCGGCCTGCGCTTCGTCGACATGGCGGCGACCGGGGTCGACGTGCTCGTGACCGCCCCGCAGAAGGGCTGGAGCAGCACCCCGTGCGGCGGCGTGGTCGTGCTCGGACCCCGCGCGGCCGAGCGCTTGCAGACCACCCGCAGCTCCAGCTTCGCGTGCGACCTCGGCGCCTGGGCCCGCATCATGAAGGCGTACGAAGACGGCGGCCACGCCTACCACGCCACCATGCCCACCGACGGCCTGCGTCAGTTCCGGGATGCCCTCGCCGAAGCCCGCGATCTGGGGCTCACCGCCCTGGAGGAGCGGCAGGTCACTCTCGGCACCCGCATCCGTGCCGCGCTGCACGCCCGCGGGTTCCCGAGCGTCGCGGCCGAGGGCTTTCACGCGCCCGGCGTGGTCGTGGCCTACACCGACCGGCCCGAGGTCAAGTCCGGCAAGGCCTTCGTCGAGGCGGGGGTGCAGGTGGCGGGCGGCGTTCCCCTCGCCTGCGACGAGGGCGACGACTTCTCCACGTTCCGCGTGGGCCTGTTCGGACTCGACAAGCTGGCCGACGTCGACGGCGCGGTCGCCCGGTTCGAGGCCGTGCTCGACCGGCTCTGATCACCGGGATCACCCCTGGATCGCCGCGCGCAGCCGAGGCCATCGCCACAGCGAGACCGCGCCGTAGCCCGCCATCGCGAACCACTGGCCATCCGGCGACCAGAACGCGTCCAAGGGGGCGGGCTCCGACCACCGGGCGAGCACCGTGAGGGTGGTCGGCTCGATCCAGTACGCGGCGTCCTGCCCTCCGCCCCAGCCTCCCGAGATCCACACGAGCGCCAGGTTCGTCTCTGGCGCGTAGCGCACGAGGCGCACGCCCCCGGCCACGTCCATGCATCGCCCAGGATCGAGGACGCCCTCCCGCGCGACCTGGAGGGACGACGCGGAGGGAGCACCCCAAGCGTTCACGGACGCGCCCTCGGTCGGGACCACCGCGAGCCCTAGCCCCGGATCGTGGGGGCTGATGCCGCGCAGCGTCTCGGGGCACGCGTAGCCGTCGACGACGTGCCAGCTGCGGTCGAGCCGCTGGACCCGCGACGCCTGCGCGTCTCGCACCTGCTCAAGCACCGCCCAGCCGGTGGGGGTGGCGACCAGATCGACGAGGCTGGCCCCCTCGGAGGCGAACACGAGGTCCTCCGA
>JAUHWK010000247.1 GCA_030424555.1 bacterium
CCGGCAGCTGATCGCCGGGGAGTGCACCGCGCCGCTCGACGTCACCATGTACAACTACCTGGAGCTGGCCACGGCCTGGCAGTTCCCGGCGAGCGTGTGCGAGGGCGATCCGGTCAAGATCACGGCGTCGTCCAACGACTACTTCCGGCTGTCGGACAAGGGCCCGTGGATCAACGCCAGCGGCGATCCCGAGGTTCCGGCCGCGGGCGGGGACTACCTGTGCACCACCGAGGGTTGCTTCGCCGGACAGCTGGTCCTGCGGTGGCGCGGCAAGGACGGCGTCGAGGTCATCAAGGCCGTCGGCACCGGCACCGTGTTCACCCCGCCCGGACACGGCACCATCGAGGTCGCCATCAATGACACCTCGCTCGAGGACAACGTGTTCAAGATCGAGCGTGGCGTGCAGCACCGCACCCAGATCACCTATGCCCCGGTCGACTGAGCCCCCCGGGGCGGTCGGTGGATCGCCCCTGCCCATGGGCCGTGGTCCGGTGGTTCCCGGATCGGTCGGCCCCGCTCGGTGACCCCGGTCCCCCCCTTCGTCAGCCCAAGGACGTCCCCATGACCCGCAGCCTGTCCCTGTTTGCCCTGCTCGCCCTGCCCGCCGTGGCCCTCGCGGGGTTCAACGCCTCGTCGAGCAAGATGCCGTCCCGGTCCTCCGGCAGCTCGCCGTGGGGTCCCTCCGCGGCACTCGACAGCAACCCGGCGACCGCCTGGCAGATCGACCCCGAGAAGGACAACGCCGGCTCCTGGATCGAGCTCGATGTCCCGAAGGGCAAGGTCGACAAGGTCAGCGTGATCGTCGGGTGGACCGAGAGCGACACGAGCTGGGCCGACCACGCACGCCTCAAGGCGGGTCGGATCGAGGTGTACACGCTCGCGGGCGCAGAGCCCAAGCTGGTCCACGAGGAGAAGGTCACGTTCGAGGACAAGGTCGGCTGGCAGCAGGTCGACCTGCCCGATCCCGAGGTCGGCGACGAGCTGTCCGGCGGTCGGGTTCGCCTGGTCGTGACCGAGGTGTACGACGGCAAGGACTACGCCAACCTGGCGCTCGGCGAGATCCTGGTCCACCTCGGCGAGTTCGACGTGCAGACCGTGAAGATGCAGTCCGCGTCGTCGGAGCAGGACGGCCACGACGCCGCGATGTTGATCGACGACTCCACGCGGTCGTACTGGCTGAGCGCGGAGGACGACGAGGCCCCCACGTTCACGATCGACGGGGGGCGCTACTCGATCAGCCGGGTCGGCCTGCGGGCTGGGTCCACCACCTACGCCCGGCCCAAGGTCGTGGAGATCACGCAGGGCTCCGCGTCCCGCACGTTCGAGGTCGCGAACTCCAGCAGCACGCAGTGGTTCGAGCTTCCCGCCCTCGTCGGGTACACGGGCTCCGGCTACGGCGACATCACGGTCAAGGTCGTCGAGCGCTACCCGGGCAGCAAGAGCCAGGCGGTGTCGCTGGTCGAGGTGGACTTCAAGGCCACGCAGCTCTCGGCGTTCTGAGCGATCGCGCTGGACGGCTTTGGGCGGCGTGAGCGGCTCGGGCGGTCCCTCGGTGGATCGCCCGGACGACCTGTCGAACGAGCCCGTCAGCCGGGAGCGTCGTCGTCGTCGGGCGAGACCCCGGGACAGGGCAGCTTGTGCTGGCGGATCAGGCCGTCCAGCTCGCGGCGCAGTGCCCCGGTGGTGTCGTGTCGGGTCGCGCACAGGCGTCGGGCCGCCTCTTCCTGGCGTCCCAGGCGGAGCAGCGCGTAGCCCTCGCCATACCGGGCATCGAGGTCGCTGCTGCGGGCATCGAGGGCCTGGCGAAAGCGCGTGAGGGCCTCGGCGGGATCCCGCTCCACGACGGCCCAGCCCGACTCGATCAACGCCTTGGCGCTCGGGGTCCGCGCAGGCGCCTCGGGCGGGCTCGGCGTGGGGCTCGGGGCCGGGGTGCGGGGCTTCGGTGCGGCCTCGGGTTGGACCGGAGGGGTGGTGGTTGGCTCGGCCGGTGGCGCGGCCTCGGGGGTGGCGTCGGAGGCGTCGTCCGCGGGCGGGGAGGCGTCGGGGGGCTCGGCCGCCGGGGTGCTCCGGGACGAGGGGGACGCCGGGACCGCGGGGGGCAGTGCAGGAACGGCCACGGCCGCGCGGACCGGCGGGGGTGCGGGCTGCGGTGTGAGCCGGGGGCCGGCCACGGACATCAGCGCGACCATCGCGACGCCGACCGCGCCGAGCGACAGAAAGACCGTGGCGCCCATCCACCACTGCACCCCACGGAGCAGGTCGGCGATCTCGGCCAGCGTGGCCCCCTCGGCGCGCGGGGTGGCCTTGGGATGCGCGGTGGGAGGCGTGCCGGAAGGCGCGGCCGCCGGGGTCTTGGCGTCGTCTGCGGCGTCCTGGCCCGGGGGTGCGAACGCCACGAGGTTGTCGGGCGCCTCGTCGCGGGGGGCCTCGTCCGTCGGGTCGTCGGCCTCGCTCAGGGTGGGCTGCTCCGCGTCGTCGTCGGGCCCGGCGGCGTCGTCTTCGGGTGCCGGGGCGTCCTTGTCGGGTGCGGAGCCATCCCGAAGGGCCTGGAAGGTGTCTCGGTCGAGCAGGACCCAGTCCCCATCGGCACTACGCCACGCCGTGCCGCCTTCGAGCGGCTCGGGGCGGACGGGGCGTCCGGCGATGCGGGGAGGACGGCGTCGGGACATCGTGCCTCCAGGGGGGCGAGCGGTCGATCCGGTGCCTTGGCGCGTCGGTGGAGCCGGTCAGGGACAGGACAGGCTGCGACGGTTCATCAGACCCTTGATCTCGGCGATCATCGCGTCGTCGCCGCGCACCAGCGCGCGGCAGAGGTAGGTGGCGCCGGCCTTGGGACGGCCCGACTCCAACAAGGCGTAGCCCAGTCCGTACGTGGCCTCGACCCCGCTGGGCTGGAGCTCGACCGCGCGCTGGAACATCGCGATGGAGGTGACGGAGTCCTTGCGGTCGATCGCGGACCAGCCGGCGTCGATCAAGGAGGCGTAGGGGACGTTCTGGGGCGCGGTGCCCGCGAGCTGCGGCACCGGGGCCTCGCCCGAGCCCGAGCGGCGGGACGCCGTGGGCTTGGGGGCTGGCTTGGCGGCAGCAGGTGCGGGCTTGGGGGCTGGCTTGGCGACCGGCTTGGGCGCGGGGGTCGGCTTGGGTGCGGGGGCCGGCGTCGGTGCGGCCGTGGCCTTGGCGGGCTCCGGCTCCGGCTCCGGCTCGGGGTCCTCGACGGGATCCGGCGCGGGCTCTGGTGCTGGCGCGGGCTCCTCGATGGGCGCTGGCGCGGGCTCTGCGGCAGCGGCGGCTGGAACGGTGCCGGGGGCTGGGTCGGCGGGGACCTCGGCTGCCACCGCCGGGGCGTCGTCGGGCGTCCCACCGCCGGTGCCGAGGACGGCCCACAGGCCGATCATCAAGATCACCGCGGCGACCGACACCATCACGAGCAGCATCCGCTTGTCGTCGCGGTAGGCGCTGGGGTCGGGCTCGAAGTCGCTCCAGCCCTCGATGTCGTCGCCGAACACCACCTCGTCGGTGATCGGATCGGGCGCCTGGATGTTGGAGGTGCTCTGCGAGGGTGGCTCAAACCCGATCAGGCCGCGATCGTCGTCGGGGAGGACCTCCTCCTCCGTGGGGATCGGCGGCGACTCGTCGGTCCAGTCGTCGTCCGACGCCGGCAGGTTGGGGGCCGGGGCCTCCTCCGAGATCACCCGACGGGGCGGCGGCGGCTTGATGTCGGCGGAGTCGGGGTCGTTGTGGCCCGCCCCCGTGGTGGGGCCGTCCGGGGCCTCCCCGCGCTCCTCGAGCCGGTGGACGGCGTCGAAGAACACGCTGTATTCGGGCAGCTCGCGCATCGTGCGGAAGGAGCCGGTGCCGACCTGGAGCTCGTCGTCGGGCTCGACGCGCTGCTCCATGATCCACCGCTGAAGCGTGGCGACGTCCTTGACCAGGTACCGCTCGCCGTCCTGTCGGAGGATGAGCCGCTTGTCGTCGGTGGACGACGACGACTTGCCGTTGCCCAGGCGACCCGCGCGGCTTGCCGGAAGGGCGGGATCGACCTCGTCGCCCATCAGGCCCGCGAGGGCAGGCGGTGCGGAGGGGGGGGAGGCTTCGTTGGGGACGGGTGTGACGGGGGGGAGCGGGGCGGTCGGGCGACCGGTGCGGCCGTTGTCGGTCGGGCCGTCGTCGCCGTCGTCGTCCTCGTCGAACGAGGGGGCGAGGGTGGGCGCGGGCGTGCGCGACACCGAGGTGCGCGGGCGCGGCTCCAGTGCTGCGGGGCGGGTCTTCGGGGCGACCGTGGGCTCGTCCGCGGCGGGTGGGCTCGCGGGGGCGGCCGCTGTGGGCGTGGGAAGGTCTGGGGGCGTGATCGGCTGGATGGACCGCATCGCGCCGGACTGGAGCATCGCCAGGCCCGTGGGACGCACCTCGACGTCGGCCCCACAAGAGGGACACGGCATCTGGAACGCCCGCCCGGTGGACACGAGCCAGCTGGGTGGCTCGACCTCATGGGCTGCTCCGCATGCGGCGCAGGTGACCTTCACGGGTCAGGAACTCCTAGGCGGGGAGCGGGACAGCGCCGCCCATGACGAGGGTCGCGATCACCACGACCACGACGAGGAACACACCCACGAGGATGTACGACCACAGGCCCCCTTCTTCCTCGGGCGCCGGCGGCGCTGCCTTGGCGCTGGGACGGACCTCGGCCCGGAGGTTGGGGGGGAACTCGCGCTCGCTGGTGCCCAAGCGGGGCAGCTCGCTGGTGGGGAGGCGTCCGCCCGCCTCTTGGAACGGGACGGAGTCGGTGTTCTCGCGGATCTTGCGGATGACCTTGGAGCCGTGCGGCATCACGGTGGTGGGGACGTCCGACTCGTCGTCCTCCTCAAAGCGCGGCTGGGACGGGGCTCCGGCCAGGCGGACGGGAACACCGGTGGGCGCAGGACGGGCCACGCCCGCTTCCTGGTCCTTGTGGACGATGAACTTGTGCGCGCACTTCTTGCACGTGATGCGTGCGCGCGAGCCCGTGAGACGGTCCTCGCGGATGCGGTAGCGGGCCCCACAGTTCGGGCAGGTCGCGATCATGGACGGGTCGTCCCCCAGCAGGCAGGGCAACGTACCACGGTGAGCCGTCGGGCGGTCAATCGACGACGAGGCTCAGCCGCGGATCCTGCAACGAAAACGAGGCGATCCCGGTGGAAACCTCCACGATCACGTTGGGAGGCAGGACTTCGAGGACCCGTCCGCGGCCCGCGCGGTCGTGGGTGACGATCGTGCCGGGGCGCACATCCTCAAGGGAGGTGATCGGTCGGGTGCGCACGGTCTCCTCGTCGCCCGCGTGCGTCTGCAGTGGCTCGGGGTCCAGGGTGTGCATGGCCGGGGGGGGCGACGGGGCCTCCGCTTCGTCCTCGTCCGGCACCGCGCGCACCGGTTGGCCTCGGAGGAAGCGCACCAGGTTGCGGCGTGCGTCGGCGACCGCGTCGCGGCGGACCGAGCCGGCGTCGGCAGGACGGGGACGGGCGTGCTCGAGCTCCGGGAGGTCGCCCGCGCAGTGATCCTTGGGCGCGCCGAACAGGAAGCGGCTGGGGGCGAGCGGAGACGGGGGCTTGGGGGGACCGCGCTCTCCGCGACGGCGCAGGGGGGTCTCCTGACGGATCCGGGAGACGAACAAGCGCTCCTCGGCGCGCGTGAACGCGACGTAGGCAAGCCGCCGTTCCTCATCGACGCCGCCTGCGTCCTCCAGGGCGCGCTGGTGGGGGAAGCGCCCCTCCGCCATGTGGACGACGAACACGATCGGGTACTCGAGCCCCTTGGCGGTGTGGACCGTGGTGAGCACCACCTCGCCGTGCTCGGGGATCTCCTCGTCCGCACCCGACAGCGCGATGCGATCGAGCCACGCGCCCAGGCGCTCCAGCGGCGTGGCCATCGGGTCTTCGGGGACGAACTGGGCGGCGTCCTGCAGCAGGGTCTGCAGGTTGTCCCGGCGGTCCTCCGCCTCCTGGCCCCCGTCGTCGTCGAGCATGGTCAGGTAGCCGGAGCGCACCAGCGCCTCGCGGACCAGCTCGGGCGTGCTCACCTGGACCGAGATCTCCATCAGGTCGTCGACGAGCTGGACGAACGCGG
>JAUHWK010000248.1 GCA_030424555.1 bacterium
CGGGGGTCAGCCCGCGCCGTCTCCAGGCCACGCCACCCTCTGGTTCTCGGCGGCCACCCTCGCGGCGGGGGCGGCGGTGTACACCTCTGCGGTGCTCCAGCGCGCGTTCACCGGGATCCTCCAGGCGCGCCGCCGCAGCGCGTACGAGCTGATCCAGCCGATCGGCGGGGGCGCCATGGGGGAGGTGTGGATGGCGCGTCACGCGCGGCTCGCGCGCTACGCCGCAGTCAAGCGGATCCGCCCCGATGCCCTCGCCGACCGCAGCCCCCACGCCATCGAGGCCCTGACGCGTCGGTTCCAGGTGGAGGCCCGGATCACTGCGGGGCTGCGCTCGATCCACACCGTCGAGCTGTATGACCACGGCATCGCCGAGGACGGCGCGCTGTACTTCGCGATGGAGCTGCTCGACGGCATCGACCTGCAGGACCTCGTGGAGCGGTTCGGTCCTCAACCGCCCGCCCGGGTGGTCCACGTGATCCGATCCGCGTGCGACTCCCTCGCCGAAGCGCACGAACAGGGCCTCGTCCACCACGACATCAAGCCGTCCAACCTGATGGTGTGCCGGATGGGCGTGCAGCGGGACGTGCTCAAGGTGCTCGACTTCGGGACCGCCAGGATCACCCGGCCCAGCGCGGGCGAGACCACGCCGACCGACTCCCGTGTCGGCCCGTTCATCGGCACGCCCGCGTACGCCGCCCCCGAGACCCACCACGGCGAGGCCGACGCCCGCAGCGACCTGTACGCCCTGGGATGCGTGGCGTGGTGGCTCTACGCGGGGACCCGCGTGTTCGATCGCGCGACGATCGAGGACGAGATGCGGGCCCACCGCGACGACCCCGTCCCGCCGCTCGACCAGGTGTTGTCGACCCCACCCCATCCTGGGCTGGCGGCGATCATCCACCGACTCCTCGCCAAGGATCCGGCAGCGCGGTTCCCCTCCGCCGCAAGCCTGGCCGACGCACTGGACGCCCTCGATCTCGCCGCGTGGCGCGCGCGGGACGCCGAGGCCTGGTGGACCGCAGCGGGACCGGGGATCCCCACGCGGCGGACCCACCTTCCGAGCCAGAACACCGCCTCCCGCACGTGGGATCCATCGATGGCCGCTGACCCGTCCCCCGACGCTGCCGATCGGGTCTGACGGAACCGCGACAGCCCCGGCACGGATCTGCAAGGCCCACCGTGCTACCGCGCGACCGTATGCGCACCACACGATGGGACTTGGGGGCCGGCATGAAGACGCCTGCGCAGGAGCCACGGTACCGCACGTTGGACATGCTCGGGATGGGCGGGACCGCCCGGGTCCAGCGCTGCTTCGACACCGAGCTCGGGCGATTCGTCGCCCGCAAGACCCCGCTCACCCGCGATCAGATCGCCGCAGACCACCTGATGAGCGAGGCCCGGCTGATGGCCTTCCTCGACCACCCCGGTGTGGTGCCGATCTACTCGGTGGATCCAGACGAGAAGGACGGCATCCCGTCGTACACGATGAAGGTGCTCACCGGGCTGACCCTGGCCGACCGCATGGAGAACCTGCGCGCCGACGGCCGCTTGATGCCCATCTCCGAAGCGGTCGACATCTTCACGCGCGTCGCCCAGACCATGGCCAACGCCCACGACAAGGGCGTGCTCCACCTCGACCTCAAGCCCGCCAACGTGGTGCTCCAGTCCCTCGGGCACGTCGTCGTGATCGACTGGGGCGTGGCGTGGTTCCACGACACCCGACCCTACGCGGCCCACCTCGCGGCCGGCGGCAGCCACGTGGAGCCCGGCAAGGTCCAGATGCCGATCGACGCCGCAGCCGCTGGCACCGCCCCCTACATGTCGCTGGAGCAGCTCACCTGGACCCGCGACCGCCTGGGTCCCCCGGCCGACATCTTCAGCATGGGCGTCATCCTGTACCGGATGCTCACCGGCCACCGGCCCTACCCCCGCAACGGGGAGGTCCAGGAGCACATCGACGCCCGGCTCAACATCCTCCCGCACCCGGTCCACCACCTGCGCGCTGACGTCTCCCACGGCCTGTCCCAGATCTGCCACCGCATGATCGCGGTCGATCCCCAGGATCGCTTCCAGACGTTCCGGCAGGTCCTCGATGCGCTGCGCGACCTGTCCGACGTCGCCGAGAACGCGCTGCTGATGGAGCTGGACGAGGGCGAGATCCTGTTCGAGGAGGGCGAGCCCAGCGGGGCCGTCTACCAGGTCCTCGAGGGCGAGATGCAGGTCACGATCGACGTCGAGGGCCAGCGCACGCTCATCGCCACCCTCGGGGTCGGCGAGATCCTCGGCGAGCTGGCGATGCTGTCCAACCAGGCCCGCTCCGCCCGGGTCCACGCCACCAAGCCCACGCTGGTGCGCGAGATGACGCCTGAGCTCATCCAGCAAGAGCTCGACAAGGTGCACCCCCTCGTCGGCCACATCGTCCGGAGCCTGTCGGACCGGCTGATCAAGGAAGTGGACGCCAAGAAGAGCAAGTAGGGTCCAGGGACCACGATCTGCCGTTCGTGATAGCGGCGTCTGGCGACTGGGGAGGGGACATGCGCTGGACGCTGTGGGTCACGATGGTGCTGGTGGCCGCTTGCGAGCCCGACACCGTGCGACGGGTCGTGGTGGTGGACGACGACCAAGACGGCATCGAGGCCGAGCTGGACTGCAACGACGACGATCCCACCGTGGGCGCCATCTCCTTGGATGCCGACTGCGACGGCGCCAAGACCGCGGTGGACTGCGACGACGGCGATCCCACCGTCGGGTCTCAGTTCGACGACGAAGACTGCGACGGTGCCCCCAAGGATGTCGACTGCGACGACACCAAGCCGGCCTTGGGATCTCGGGAGTTCGACGCCGACTGCGACTACGCCAAGTCCGACGTCGACTGCGATGACAACGACAAGGACTTCGGCGCGATTGGACGCGACGCGGACTGTGACGGGGTTCGGGCGGAGGACGGGGACTGCGACGACAACGACCCCAACCTGACCCCCTCCGACAGCGATCAAGACTGCGACGGCATCGACGCCGCGATCGACTGCGACGACAACGATCCCACCTCCAACCCCATCGGGATCGACTGGGACTGCGATGGTTGGCTCAACACCGAGGAGTGCTTCAACAACTCCCCTGGGACGGTCCACCTCATCGCCGACGACGCGGACTGCGACGGCGTCCTCACCGCCGACGACTGCGACGACAACGACAACGCCGTCCTCGCGGTCGCCGACGACGCGGACTGCGATGGCGCCCTCACGGTCGACGACTGCGACGACTCGGACACCTCGATCGGGGCGTTCGAGACCTCGCCCACCCTGGGGACCCTGCAGTGCATGCCGGTCCAGCGCTTCTCCATGGGCTGCGATCCGACCCGCGACGGCGCATGCTTCGGTGGCGAGGTCCCCCTGCACACGGTCGATCTCACGCGCTCGGTGTGGATCATGGAGATCGAGGTCACCCAGTCGATGTGGTTTGCGGCGTTCGCGAACAACCCCTCAGACTCCGTGGCGGCCAACCGCCCTGTGGAGTCGATCAGCTGGTGGGAGGCGGTCCGGTTCGCCAACGCGATGTCCGACGCCGAGTCGCTCGATGCCTGCTACGTCCTCGACGGCTGCAGCGGAACGCCCGGTGTGGACTTCGTCTGCACGGGCATCACGGTCGACACCCCCGGCGGCGATCCCTACGCATGCGAGGGCTACCGTCTCCCGACCGAGGCCGAGTGGGAAGCTGCCGCCCGCGGAGGAGAGCCCTACCGCTACGCCGGAAGCGACACGTTGGGCGATGTGGCGTGGTGGTTTGGAAATGTCGGCCTGCTCGGCAACCCGAGGGTGGGGTGTGGGAAGGACCCGAACGGGTTCGAGCTCTGCGACATGACCGGCAATGTCTACGAGTGGATCTGGGACTGGAGCACCACGTACCGGGCCGCAAGCGTGTCGGACCCCGTGGGCGACCCCACCGGCTCGGAGCGCATCATCCGAGGCGGCTCCCACCTGTCCGGCGTGGCCACCCAGGACGAGCTTCGCGTCGCGTTCCGTTCGGACCTCGTCCCCGAGTCCAGGGAGTCTTGGGTGGGGATCCGGTTGGTGCGGACGATCGATCCCTGACCGGCCCTCGTCGGCTTCGCACCGCCCACCAGCATAGGCCGGACGCGGAGGTCCCGTGACCGAGTCCGCCGTCGATGCCGTCGTGATCGGATCCGGTCCCAACGGGCTGGCCGCCGCCGCTCGGCTCGCGATCGCGGGGGCCGATGTCCTCGTGCTGGAGGCCCACGAGGCGATCGGGGGCGGCACCCGCACCGCAGCGCTCACACTCCCGGGGTTCCACCACGACGTGTGCTCCGCCTGCCACCCGATCGGGGCGGTGTCGCCGGTGTTTCGCGATCTGGACCTGGAGGCCCACGGCCTGCGCTGGCGGCGATCCTCGGTGTCGGTCGCCCACCCACTGGAGGGCCGCCCCGGCCCCCTGCTCACCCAGTCCATCGACGAGACCGCCGCGCGCCTGGGGGTGGACGGCCCCCGGTACAAGGCCCTGATGGCCCCCCTGCTTCGCCACGCGGAGGCCTTGTTCGCGGACGCCCTGGGACCGCTCGGCATCCCCCGTCACCCGCTGGTCCTGTCGCGGCTTGGCCTGTCTGCCTGGCGCTCGGCCGCCGGACTCGCCGCCCGGTTCGACGACGAGCCCATCCGCGCCTTGATCGCGGGCTGTGCCGGCCACGCCGTCCAGCCCCTCGACAACGCGTTCACCGCGGCGATGACCCTGGTGTTCCTGCTCTCGGGCCACGTGGGGAACTGGCCCGTCGCGGAGGGGGGCTCCCGGGCGATCACCGACGCCCTCGCCGCGATCGTCCGCGCGCACGGCGGACGCATCCAGACCGGCGTGCGCGTGACGGACCTCGCCATGCTCCCCCCCACCCGCGTCGTGCTGTTCGACACCGCCCCCGATCAGCTCGCCCGGCTCGGCGGCCCCCACCTCCCTGCCCCCTATGTCGAGCGCCTCTGGCGGTACCGGTACGGGCCCGGGTCGTTCAAGGTGGACTGGGCGCTGGACGGCCCGATCCCCTGGACCGATCCCGGGGCGGTCGACGCCGCGACCGTCCACGTCGGCGGCACCTTCGACGAGATCGCCGCCAGCCAGGCCGCCGCGTGGCGCGGTGCGCTGTCGGACCGTCCCTACGTGTTGGTCGTCCAGCAGAGTGTGCTCGACCCCTCGCGCGCGCCCGCCGGCAAGCACACCGGCTACGCCTACTGCCATGTCCCCCACGGATGCACGGTGGACCACACCGACGTCATCGAGGCGCAGATCGAGCGGTTTGCACCGGGCTTCCGCGACCGGATCCTCGCCCGCCACACGATGGCCCCCAGGGGCTTTCAGGCCTACAACCAAAACTTCGTCGGAGGGGCCGTCACCGGGGGCGCCGCCGACCTCGCGCAGCTGTTCACCCGCCCCGTGGCCCGCGCCAACCCGTACACCACGCCCAACAAGCGGCTGTACCTGTGCTCGGCATCGACGCCGCCGGGCGGTGGGGTCCACGGCATGGGGGGAGAGCACGCAGCCCGCATCGCGCTGCGACGGATCGGGCGGCTGGCCCCCACCCGCTTTGGCTGAGGCGGGCCGCGTGCGGTGTCCTCAGTCCACGCAGATCGTGACCCGAACCGGGTTCTCCGGTGGACACGCCACCGACCCCGGACAGTTCAGGCGCCCGGCGTACGCCTCGACCACCACCGGATCGGTGCGCCCGGCCTCGACACGCGCGGGGAACGTCCAGGTCTGCTCGTCGCCCTGAAACAGCCCGTAGAAGGACGCGACGTCGGTGTCGAACGCCGCCCCACCCCCGACCACCCGGACCCGCAGCTCCGGATAGCTGCTGTCGTTGGGACCGCTGTTGTTCAAGGTGAACGTGACGGCGTTGCCTGATCCCGGCGACCACCGGTCGTCGTCGTCGGTGTCGCCCACCTCGTCGAAGGTCGGGTACAGCCCCGGGGTGGCGACGGTCGCGGGCACCACCGCCAGCGTACATTCACCGGAGTCGGTCGCCGCACTGTCGTCCGTGTCCTCGCCGCCCGTGTCCCCGCTG
>JAUHWK010000249.1 GCA_030424555.1 bacterium
TCGGTGGTGGCCGTGCCCGCGTCCGTCATCACGCCAGCGGTCGCGGTGGCTTCGCAGACCACCACGTCGCCGGGCGCCACCAGGATCGGCGTCAGCGTGAGCTGGGGGCCGACCCCCACCACCCCGGTCTGGCCCTGGATCGTCCACGCGTAGGAGACCGTGGGCACGGTGCCGTCCGGATCGGACACCGTGGCTGCGCAGGTCAGCACCGAGGACACCCCGGCCCCATCCGACGGGCTGATCTCGACCGAGTCCACCGACGGTGGCCGATCCGCCAAGGTGACCTCGGCGGTGTCGACCGCCGAGGCCGCCAGGTCGTCCTCGGCCGTCGCCGTACACCGCACCGTCTCGCCAGGCGCCGCCACGGTGGCGAGCAGGGAGACCTGCGCGCCAGGTCCCAGATCCTGCGACCGATCCACGTTGCGCCATGCGTACGTGGTGCCTGCGAGGTTGCCGTCCGGATCGCTGACGGAGCCTGCGGCGCAGGTCAGCGTCGACGTGTTGTACGCGGGCTGCGGGGCGATCGAGGTCCCGGTGACCACCGGGGGACGGTTGGCCGTGCCCGTGTCCCCGGTGTCGTCGGAGTCTCCGCTGTCGTCGGAGTCTCCGCTGTCGTCTTCCGCCGTGTCGGACGAGCCTGCACACCCGTCTGCGCCCACCGCGTCCGTGTCCGACGAGTCCGGACACCGGTCGCATGCGTCCGCGACCCCGTCGCCGTCGAAGTCATCCCGATCGTCGCCGGTGGGACACGCATCCAGGTCGTCGCAGATACCGTCGACGTCCTCGTCCCCGGTGGTGTTCGTGCCCACACACAGGTCCTCGGTGTCGCAGACCCCGTCCTCGTCCAGGTCCTCACAGGTGTACCGACGGACATCGTCGGGCGCACACGCGACAAGGCACACCACCCAAGGAAGCAGGAGCCGCATCATGGCGTCTCCGCACGGTCGGTCCGCACCAGGCGGAAGCCGAGGTTGTCGGACTGGAGATCCGGCGAGGTGGGACTGCGGAAGGCGGTGTGGACCACCGTCTCCCCTCCGTCGTTGCCGCCGTTGCGCACCACCCACGACGTCGGGGACGCCGCCCCGAGCGGGTTGGTCGTCGCCCCGTCCGGGTACGGACCGTAGCCGTCCCACACCCACTCCCGGACGTTGCCCGCCATGTCGCACAGGCCCCAGTGGTTGGGGTCCTTGCCGCACACCGCCTTGGTGCTCGGGGGCGTGTTGTTGGCGCTGTACCACGCGACCTCGCCCGGGTTGTCGCTTCCAGGAAACGCGCTCGAGAACGCCGCCCGGGCGGCATGCTCCCACTCCGCCTCCGTCGGCAAGCGCCACCCCTCGCACGTCGTGGGATCGCCATCGAGCGCGCTGATCGCCGCGCAGACCGTGCCCTGGCCCAGCGCCCCGGAACAGGCACTGCCGGTAAAGCAGGCGTCGAGGCCGTCCATCGCCGAGACCTCGTCCCCGAACAGCACCGCCTCGTACCAGGAGACCTCCTCGATCGGATGGTCCGCCCCCCCGTGGCTGGACGGGTTGGACAGGCCCGCGGCCGTCCACTGCGCCTGGGTCGTCTCGGACTCCGCCACCCACAGCCCGTGCGGGAGGGTCACGGCGTGGTCGGGTTCCTCCGACGACGCGCAGTCAAACGTGGCGTCCCGGCCGATCAGGCACCCCATCGAGAACACCCCGGGGGGCACGTACCGCGACGGGCCGAGCGCGCTGTCGTCGCCACGTTGGCCCCCCACGGTCGCCTGCACGGACCCCATGCCGTCCGACGCCCATGCCTCGCACGTCCACGTCTCAGGGGCCTCGGCCACGCCAAAGGGCACGGTCGCCGTCAGCGGCGGCGCACCGGAGACCGCGTACGGCGTCAGCATCCCGTCCCGGCGCCACGCCAGCCGCGCCCAGGTCGCGTCGCCGTCCGGATCGATCGCCCCGCCGGCCAGCCCGCACGACAGTCCCCCCACCTCATAGGTCCCCGACACCGTCGCCACGGGACGGCTGGGGGGCGCGTTGTCCTCGGACGGCAGCACACTGCGGACGAGCCGGAAGCCCCAGTCCAGCCGGCGCTGATCCGGCGGAGCGCCCACCCGGTACACGGTGCGGACGTCCTCCGGCTCGCTCAGGTACGACCCCGCCCGCGCGACCCGGCTCGTGCCCACACCGGGTCCGACGGGATCGACCAGGGGCCCGTCGAGGTCGGACCCGTACCGATCCCAGACCCACTCCGAGACGTTGCCGGCCATGTCGCACAGGCCCCACGCGTTCGGGGCGCGACCGCAGGCTGCGTGCGTGCGCACGGCCACGGTGCCGACGTGGTGGGCGACCGCGTTGGGGGTGTTGCTTCCAGGATGGGTGTGCTCTTCCCCCGCCCGCGCGGCGTGGGCCCACTCGGCCTCCGTGGGGAGCCGGTACCCTTCGCACTGCTGCGGATCGCCATCGGGCGCGTCCACCGTGACCCCCGTACACGTCCAGTCCACCCCGAGGTCCCCCGAGCACCCGTCGAGGACGTAGCAAGCCGCCAGGCCATCCAGCGCGCTGTGGTGGTTGGCGATCGCCAGCGCGTCCCACCAGCTCACCGTGTCCTGGGGACAGTCCGCCGTGGTGCACGACGGCTGCTGGGTGGGGTTGCTCCCAGCATCCGAGGGCCACGACCCCTTCCCGAGCTCCCCCTCCTGGATCCAGAATCCGTGGCCGATCGACACGCTCCTGGACGGGAGCTCATCGGCCTCACACCCCTCGTCCCCCTCATCGCGGCCCGCCACGCAGCCCATCGAGAACGCACCCGCCGGCACAAAGCGAAAGCGCCCCAGGGTCGGGCTCAGGTCGACATCGCCGGGCGACGTGGGCTGCAGTTGGAGGGTGGTGGTGTCCCCGTACGACACGAGGCCGTCGTCGACCGTCACCGACACCCGTACGGTCTCCCCAGCCGGAGGCCACGCGGAGGGCAGGACGACCGAGGTGCCGGACCCCAGGTTGCGCAGGGGCCCGAGGGTGTCCCACCACACCGCGGACTCCACCCAGTCCTGCCCATCCGGCTCGACCACCGTGTAGTGATCCAAGACGAGACGGCCCCCCACCCGGGCCGGTTCGACCGCCGTGATCTCCGACACCTGCGGCAGGCGGTTCAGGACGGTGACCGTGCCGCGATGGGACGTGCTCCCGCCGTGGGGATCCTGGATCGCGACGTCGCAGACGAGCTTGTCCCCGGGCATCCGCCCCAGCGACTCGACGTCGAGGTGGGCTGTCGGCGACAGCAGCGCATCGCTAGGGTCCCGCCAGACCACGTCGATCACCAAGCTGTCCCCATCCCAATCGTTGGCGACCACCGCACAGGTCAGGTCCGTGTCGTCGTTGTAGACCGACCCGACGGACACCGAGGAGATCCACGGGTCCCGGTTGGCGAGGATCACCGAGGCGGAGCCCGTTCCAGACAGGGGCTCTTCGTCCACCATCTCGACCACGCACCGGATCTCCTCGCCTGGCGACGCCGTCGTCGTGTCGAGTGTGAGGCTGGGGCCGCTGCCGAGGTCGGTGCTGCGATCGACGTTCTCCCACCCCATCGACACGGTGCCGCCACCATCGGGATCCTGCGCCTGCGCCGTGCAGGTCAGCGTGCTCGTATTGAAGGGGCCCTCGCCCCCTTCGCTGGTGACGGCCACATTCGTCACCACGGGCGCACGGTTGCCCAGCGTGGCCAGACCGACCGCGCTCGCGGTGGAGCCCAGGACATCCTCCGCGGTGACCGTGCACCGGATCTGATCCCCCGCCCTCGCCGACGGGTACGCGAGCTGGAGGGTCTGTGCCGTCCCCAGGTCCGCCAGCTGGGTCACGTTGCGCCACTGGTACGTGACCCCGGCGAGGTTGCCGTCCGGATCCGTCGCGGGATCGTGGGTGCAGGTGACCAGGTCCGAGTTGACCTTCACGCCCACCGGCAGGATCGCCACCCCTTGGATGACTGGGGGACGGTTTCCCGGATCGGTGTCGTCGGTGTCGCCTGAGTCCCCCGTGTCGTCGGTGTCGCCCGAATCCCCAGTGTCGTCCGTCTCCCCGCTGTCCGACGTGTCGTCCGTCTCCCCGCTGTCCGACGTGTCGTCCGTCTCCCCGCTGTCCGACGTGTCGTCCGTCTCCCCGCTGTCCGACGTGTCGCCGGAGTCACCCTCGACGGCGCACCCGTCCGGCCCGACCCGGGTGCCGCCGGGCGTGTCCTCGCAGTTGTCGGCGGCGTTGGACACGCAGTCGCCGTCCGCATCGACCTCGAACGCCACCGACGGGCAGGCGTCGACCGCGTTGCACAGGCCATCGCCGTCGTCGTCCCCGGAGCCGTCGACCTCGTCAAAGCAAGGCAGACGCCGCACGTCGTCGCCATCACAAGCCGCCGCAAGCGCCCCGACCACGGCCCAGCCCGCTACCCGCCCTCGCACCACATCCGCCTCCGCCCGCCAAGTCTAGCGGATCGACGCATGGGGTGGCGGGGTGGGTCCAGGCGGTGCCTCACCGAGGTGCCCTACGGCGTGCCCCCTCAGTGGTGGTGGTGGTGCCCGTCGGGACCGTGGGCGTGCCCGTGCTGGATCTCGTCGGCGGTCGCCTCACGCATGCCGGAGATCACCACCTCGAAGTGCAGGGTCTTGCCCGCCATCGGATGGTTGGCGGTGACGGTGACCCACGCGCCCTTGGCCTCCGTCACCCACAGGGTGGCGATCCGGCCGTCGCTGGCGCGGAAGCGAAGCGGCATGCCCGGCTTGATGTCCAGGTCCTTGGGCATCTCCTTTCGGGGGACGCGCTGGGTGGCGTTCTCGTCGATCACCCCGTACGCCTCCTCGGGCGGGACCACCGCGGTGATCTCGTCGCCGACGACCTTGCCCTCGAGGTGCTTCTCCAACCCTGGGACGATGTTGCCGTGGCCGTGCAGGTACACCATCGGGTGCTCGCCGCTGGCGTCCAGCACCTCGCCGGCCTCGTCCTTGAGGACGTAGTGGAACAGGACGACGCGATCGGCGGCGACGGTGGTGGGGGTGGACATCGCAAGCTCCGGGGTGGGATTCCCCGGCCCCTACTCCGCAGGACCCAGCACCGCGACGACTTTGGGGTCGTCCCGACGGTAGCGGACGACGTCGAACAGCGCCGCGACGTACATCCCATCCGGACCGGCCCGGTGCGGGTTGTGCATCTGCCACACGATGTCGCCCTCGGGGCGCGTGACCTCGAACGCTCGGCCCCCCTCGCTCTCGACCACCAGGACGTTGCCGTTGTCCAACAGGTGCGCGACCGACAGCGTCGGCGAGAACAGCCGGTCCTGCTTGCTGGGCCCACCCCACGTCCACCGCTGCGCCATCGATGCCGCGTCGAACACCCGTGCCCAGCTCTGATCGCCCCGACCTCCGAGGTTGTCGAACAGGGCCAGCTCGCCGTCGTCGTTGAGCTCCGCCTCGTGCTGGTAGCGGTACGCCCCCCGATGGACCCAGGTGAACACCTGCGCGTCCGGATCGACGATGCCGATGGCGCTGGGGGTCCGCATCGACACCAGGTAGTGCCCGGCGACGAACGCGGGGTGGTCGACCCCGGCCGCCTGGGCTTCGGTGATGCGGCGCAGGCTGTTGGTGTGCAGCAGGTCGCCCTGGCGCCGCCGGATCACGCTCCGATGGCCGCCTTCCAGCAGGGCATCCACCAGCGAGATCGTCTGGACCTCGCGGCCCGTCTCCCGCTCTCGGATGCTGATCTCGTCGAGGAACACCGGCGTGTGCTTGTTGATCGCCTCGTGGAGTGCCGGCTTGCGCTCCAGCACGGCGATGCGGTCGTCCGGGATCAGCGCGACGTCGTGGTGGGCGCCCGACAGCTCTCCCCAGCGTGCGTGGCCGTCCTTGTCCACCCGGGTGACGCCCCGTCCCTCGAACACGTAGTAGACCTCGCCATCCTCTCCGAGGGCCACCCGCCGCGGATGGTTGGTGCCAGGGTAGTTGTCGCGCGGCGGACGGCTCCCGAACGCCCGCTCGTACCGGGTCTCCCAGGTGTACAGCACCTCGCCCCGCATGTCGGTCAG
>JAUHWK010000708.1 GCA_030424555.1 bacterium
CACGATCTCGATGTCGACGACCGCGCCCTGAGCGCATCCGGCGAACGCATCGCGAACCCCGGCCCAGGTTGGACGCGGGTGCGGACGCGGTGGACCCACGGGGGAGGCCGCACGGCCGCATCGAGGGATGCGGCACGGTGGACGACGGGGGCCGCCGGACGACGCGCCAGCAGCCCCCACCAGCGAACTCAGGCCAGCGCGGTCACCCGCTCCGTCCAGGCCGTGTCCTCGGGGATGCCCGGCTTGCGGGCGCCGAACAGCTGCGCGATCAGCGTGCCGTCCTCGCTGAAAAGCTCCAGCGAGTGGACGTCGCCGTCGGCGGTGGGCTTGCGGACCACGAAGGCGTGCGCGATGCCCGCCGTGTCCAGGTGCAGGTTGAACATCGGGTCGAGCACGTTGAGCCAGTCTCCGCGCCACGCGATGGTCTTGACCGGACCGGTGTGGATCTGGATGCAGCCGGGGTTGCCGACGAACACCATGATCGACACCCCGTCCTCGGACACGGTCTCGAGCAGGGAGCCGACCACCGACGCCGGCACCGGGCGCGCGCGGGTGTCGCCGGCGAGCCGCAGGGCCTGGAGCCGCCCCGCCCCCAGGGTGCGTAGCAACGGGTGGAAGTCGTGGGTGTCCTTGAGGCCATCCCATCCCGACCGCAGGGCGTCCACGTCGATCGCGTCGTCCGGGGGATCGGCCTTCGCCGCGGGGATGGGCGTGACCTCCACGGGTGCGGGGGACGGGTCGGTCAGCGCCGCCACCAGGGCGTCCCACGCCTCCGCGTCGGTGTCCTTGGTGGCGTAGACCTTCTGGATCGCGACCCCGTGGGCATCGAACGCCTGGAAGCTCTTGAGCGCGCCGCGGGCGTTGTCGATCACGGTGTGGATCAGGTGGGCCCAGCCAGACAGGAACAGCCGCAGGTCGATGTCCGGTCCCACGACCAGGCCGATGCGGCCGCCGGCGTGGAAGCCCGGTGGGTTCCACGTGCCGTGCCGCTCGTGAACACACCAGCGGTTGCGGGTCAGGGCCATCGCGGAGCCCACCGTGGACAGGCCCTTGAGCCAGGCCTGGGGATCGGGGGACAGCCGGGTCGTGCGCGGATCGAGCAGCGTGAGCTCGAGCTCCGACACGCCGAGCTGGCGGGCTGCATCGACGACGCGGATG
>JAUHWK010000250.1 GCA_030424555.1 bacterium
TCGGAGGACTGGAGCGTGTAGGCATCGAGGCGCTGGAGCGTGTGGGTGTTCTGCAGGGCGACCCAGGCCCAGTTTCCACGGGGGGTGAGCGTGATGGCGCCCACCGTGCCGTGGTTGTCGGGGATGTTGCGCAGGGCGAACACCTCGGCACGGTTCGGGACATCCACCAGGCGGACGGCAGCGCGCAGGGTGGTCTCAAAGGTGGCGGGCAGGCCGTCCGACGCGAGGCCCCGATCGAGGTTGGCGACGGTGGCGCCGACGTACGCGGATCCGCCGTCGGGGGAGACCGCGAGCGCCTGGAGCAGGTTGGGGGTGCCGCGGTTGGCGGTGTCGCTATCGGGGCCGGGGTCGGGCGCGAGGGTGACCGGGGTGTCGCCGATGTCGACCCGCCCGCCGCCGGTGGGATCGCCGAACAGGTCGTGGTGGCCGACGTTCCCGCGGAAGCGGGTGGTGACGTACGTGCCGTCGCCGAGCAGCGCGAGCCCTCGGGGGTCCTCCAGCCCGGTCCGGGCGACCTCGGGCACGCCGGTGGCCGTGAACCGCACGATCTCGCCGGTCCCGCTGCACGCGGTGTGGAAGGTGCCATTGCGGACCACGAGGGCGACCGGCAGGCATCCTGGATCGAGGGGGACGGTGCGCTGGAGGTCTCCGGTGGATGCGTCGAGGATCGCGACGGCGTCGTCGTCCTCGCAGGCTGCGGCGACGAGGGAGCCGTCCAAGGCCACGCTGCGAGGGGTGGCGCACGCGGGCCACCTCGCGGTGGATTGATCGGCGGTCGCGACGCGCACGACGGTCCCAGACTCCGGCTGGGCGACGTACAGGAACGCGCCGTCGTCCGACAGCACCATGGGGGAGGCGGAGACGGGCTGAGGATCGACGGCGGGGCGGTACACGGTGACCCGGGCGGTGGCGGTGTCTCGGGCGCCGCCGGCTCCGATCACCTGCTGGATCACGAGCAGGTTGCCGGGCTCGGTGTAGGTGTGCTCGACCCGTCGCCCCTCGACGATCGTGCCGTCCCCGAGGTCCCACGCCACCTCTCCGACGGTGTTCTCTGTGGCCTCGAACACGACAGTGCCGCCGACGGCCAGCTCGCGATCCGGGCCTGCATCGGCGACGGGGGCCACGGGGACATCGGTGTCGCCGAGGGCGGTGTCGTCGGAGTCGGAGGGGGCGTCGCGGTCGGAGCCCTCGCATGCGGAGAGGGCCAGCACGACGGGGAGGACCGGCCGGAGGACGCGCATCACGGGGCCGTGGTGAACGTGAGGGTCTGGGCCGCGGGCACCGCGTTGCCGTTGAGGTCGGTCAAGCCGCCCTCGAGGATCTCCAGCGTGTACGTCGTGCCTGGATCCAAGGGGGCCTTGGGGCGCACGTGAACGCGGGACTCCTCGGCGGTGGACCAGCAGGGCACGACCGCTCCGTCGGCGTCGCGCAGCCGGGTCCCGATCCCATCGAGCGCCAGGGACGGCTCCACGAACTCGTCAAACCCGAGGTACAACGCCTGGGTGGTGGCGACGTCGGCAGCGCCGTCGGCGGGTCGCGAGGCGAGGAGGGTGGGGGCGGTGGTGTCGGGCGCCTCGGTCCACGGGACCACCGCCATCGCCTCTCCCTTGGCGAGGTCGATGTACCCGCCAGGGTCGTCCACCGCGGCGATCGCGACGTTGCCGTAGGGCGTCAGCGTGTCGAAGTCCGCGTCGCGCGTGTCCTCACCCTCCACGAACGAGATCTTGCGGACGAGGGTGGGGTTGGACGGGTCGCGGAAGTCCGTGATGTGGCCCGCGTGGCTGTCGCCCGTGAACAGCAGGCCCTCGTCGTAGAACACGTAGGCGCCGCCCATGTCCTCGTACAGCATCTCGCCGACAAAGGTGGGGTTGGACGGGTCGGTGATGTCGTACACGATCGGTCCGCCGCCGCCCTCCTTGCGCGCGAACAGCGCGAGGTTGCCGGCGACGTTGGTGTGGTACGCCTCGACCGGCGCTTCGCTGTCGGTGCCGTGCCCGCCCACGGAGGCGAACCGACCGCCGAGGATGGGCTGGGGGTCGACCGGGTTGCGGATGTCGTACAGCGCGTGGGTGCGCTGCTCGCTGCCCGTGAGCCACAGCACCTCGCCCAGCGCGAACACGCCCCCGATCCGCATGTCGGGGATGTCGAGGTGGGCGACCAGCGCCGGTGCGGTGGGGTCGGTGGCGTCGACGATGTACAGCCCGTGGATCGCGCCCGCGACGTACACGTAGGGGTACGCCCAGCTCAGCGACAGGTTGATGCGCTCGTAGGCGTCTGGGTAGAACAGGTCCTCGAGCACGATCTCGGAGACGGCGACCGGGGCGGTGGGATCCGACACGTCCCAGAACTGGAGTCCGTGTCCCTGCAGGTCCCGGTACGCGACCGCCCCACCCATGTTGACCGCGGCCCAGTCGCCCGCGTGGGGATCGCCGGGCGGCAGGTACTGGAACGTGATGTTGTGGGTCTCGCGCATGAAGGGCGAGCGGCCCTCCCCGACGAAGGTGGGGGAGCACGGGTCGGAGACGTCCCAGAACGTGAGGCCGCCGCGTCCGTACTCCGGGGCCCACGGCACCACGAGGTGGCCTCGGTACGTGCCGACGAGGTTCTTGTGGTCGACGTCCACGATCTCGTCGACGTCTCGATCGAGGTTGCCGGGGAGGTGCGCGCACAAGCCCCCGAGATCGTCGGCCGTGAACGTGACCGCGGGACCGCCCTGACCGCGGGCCGCGGGCCGGTCTGGATCGAGGGTGGGGTCGACCGGGGGATCGGTGTCGCTGCTGCCGTTGTCGGCTGGCGAGCACGCGGTGGCGATCGCCGCCATCACGGCGACAAAGGGACGGTACGGGGCCGTGAGGGACGGGCGGATCATGGCGATGTCCGGGGCGGGCTGGCCGCCAACGTAGCCGGCTGGCACCCGGTGTCGACAGCGAAGCCCGGTCCGGGTGATCCCACCGGTGAGACAGTCGACATCGGGCGTTTCAGGACCGTTACAGGTCGGCCGGTCCGTCCAGGACACGGGCGACGAATGCCTGGATGCGCGCGCTGCGATCCTTGTCCCGCGCCTCGACCTCGGCCTCGAGCTCGGACAGCGCCTGCTTGAGCTGCTCGATCTTCTCGCGGCGCTTGGCCTGCTTGCGGTCGAACAGGGCCTCGGCGACCTCGGTGACTTCGGCCTCGAAGGCCTTGCGCTCGGCGCGTGACAGGGCGTCGGTCCCCTGGGGATGGCGGGCCTTGAGCGCGGCGAGACGTGCCATCAGCGCCTCGGTCTCCGGGTCGGGACGGTGCTCGTGGACATGGCGGGCGAGGCGTCCGAGCGCCTTGTAGTAGGCCCGCCGGTCCAGGCGCTTGAGCCGCATGAGGTCCTCGTGCTTGGCGGGATCGCGCGTCTGCAGCGCGGCGAGCAACGCGGGCTCCACCTCGAGCAGGCGCTCCATCCGGGTGGGCTCGTCGACGTCGTCCTGGGCGATGGCGGCCGGGGCGAGGCCCATCGCGAGGGACAGGGTCAGGGCGGTCAGGATCTGGCGCATCAGGGCACCTCCGTGGGGGTGGTCAGCTCGACCTGGAGGTCGAGGAGCTGGGCATCGAGGGCGTCGAGGCGGGCGTCGAGGCCATCGTCGAGAAACAGGGTGTCCACGTCGGCGCGCGCGAGCAGGCGGTCGTCGATGGACGGGGCGGGTCCAGGGGAGACGCCAGGCCGCACCATCACCAGCAGGGTGGCGGCCGCGGCGAGCAGCGGCACGGTCCAGGCCCAGGTGGGGACACGGCGCGGGCGGGGCTGTGCAGGCGCGGGACGGTCGGGAAGGACCGCCAGGACCGACAGGTGGGCGTCGGCCACCGCCTGGCAGTCGGGGCATCCCGCGACGTGCTCGGCGTGCTCGGCGTCTCCGACCTCGCCGTACAGCCAGCGGAGGGTGGTGGTCTGGGCGTGGGGGCAGGTCATGGCGGGTCCTCCAGCAGGCCGGCCTCGGACAAGGCCCGTCGGATCCGGAGCACCGCGCGGTGCATCCGTCCCAGGGCGGTGTTGATCGACACGCCCTGGCGCTCGGCGAGCGTCTTGAACGGGACGTCGTGGTGCACGCGGGCGTGGAACACTTCGACGATCTCGGGCTTGGCGTCGGCGAGTGCTGCCTCGACGACCCGCGCCACGTCGGCGGCGGCGAGGAGGCCATCGGTGGCGGCGCTGTCCGTGCCCTCGGGTTGGGTGTCGACGAGGGTCAGGCGTGGACGGGCGGCGCGCCGGCGGTGGTGGTCCACGAGGACCCGCTTGGCGACGGTGAAGGCGTAGGCGCGGAACCGGTCCTCGTCGGGGAGGTCGGGGGCGGCCTGCACCAGGCGGAGCCAGGTCTCCTGCGCCAGCTCCTCTCCGCGACCCGCCGCGCGGCGCTCGCAGAAGGCCACCACCTCGCCGTGGTGGCGTCGAATCCGGTGATCGAGGGCTCGATCGGGCACCATGCCGTCCTCCACCCCCCACGACGCACGGGGGGCGATCCTATTGTGCATGGGGTAGACACGGCCGCGAACCAGGGGCTGCCGTGTCACGCAAGCGCACCAAGCAACGAGCCGCGGTCGGCGTGTTGGGCAAGGACCTGACCCGCCGCGCCAAGGGTCGGTGCGAGCTGTGCGAGAGCAAGACCGGGGTGCGTCCGTGGGAGCTGGTGCCGTTCCCCGACGAGCCCAGCATGGACCGGACGCTGCTCGCCTGTGCGCGGTGCCGCGAGTGGCTGGAGCAGGGCGAGGCCCGCGGGATGGAGGCGCAGGTCCTCACCCAGGCGGTCTGGAGCGAAGAGCCGGCGATCCGGCTGGCGGCTGCGCGCTTGCTGGTGGCGTCGGACTTCTCGGACGATCCGTGGATTCGCGACGCGCTGGATCACGCGGGGTTCGACGAGGCCCAGGGCGAGCTCGTGGGCTGACGGCCTGGCCGTGCGCGGTGGCGCTCATCCGCCGCTGGGGGCCTCGGGCAGCAGCGGGTCGCAGAACAGGATGTACCAGTTGGACAGGGTGCCCACGGGGCCGAGCCGGACGCCGAACAAGGGCAGCTCCTCCAGGCCCGGATCCCGGCGGAGCTCCGGCACCGCCTGGTTGGAGCGCACACACGCCTTGTAGCGGAGCTCCTGGCGCGCGAGGGACGCGCCGACGTCCTCGCGGCAGCGCTCCATGCTCGTGCGGCTGCCCTGCTCGCAGATCTCCAGCTGGGCGGCGCGCACAAATGCGGACCAGCGCTGGTCTGCGGCCTCCTCCTGCGCGACGCGGGTCTCGCGCTGCTGGGCGACGAGGGCGGTGCGGGTGCGGTCGAGCTCGGCGCTGGTGGTCTGGACGCGCTCGAGCAGCTCTTCCTTCTCGGCCAGCGCGTCGCGCAGCTGGGCCTCCAGGCCGTCGAGCTGGGCGCGGGCATCGGCGAGGCGGGCCTCGACCTCGGCCGCCCGGGTGCGGGCGCTGACCCGCCCCTCGAGCTCTGCGATCTCGCGCTCCTTGTCGCGGATGCGGAGCTCCAGCGCAGACACGCGGGTCTGGGCGCGCTCGAGGGTGGTCGCAGTCTGCCGCATGTAGGGCAGGCAGACGACCTCCAGCTCCTCGGGCGCGTAGTCGCGGGGCACCTCGACCAGGGCCGGGGGCGGAGTGGCTTGCCGGGCCTGCCACCAGGACAGGGCCGCGCCGAACACGCCCCCCACCAGCAGCGAGATCACCACCAGCAGCGGGGGCGCGGCCGGACGGGCGCTCACGGGTGGTCCTCCAGCCGGCCCATCACGGCGTCCTCGGCGTCGATCCAGGGCACGGCCGTACGCACGGCCTGCCACTCATGCGCCGCGAGGGGCTCGGGGCGGGCGCCCAGTCGTCCAAGCCATCCGAACAAACCCGAAGCGCCGGTTCAGCGCACCATGCCGGGCAGGAAGCTGTGCCAGCGCGGCGACTGCAGGCGGCCACTCGGGGCCGCGTCGCTGTGGACGCTGGGCTTGGCGCGGGTTTCGTTCGGGGCCGGCTTGCTGCGCGAGGCGCGCGGCTGGGCGGCGGCCTG